>JBAZLI010000044.1 GCA_041650355.1 Candidatus Micrarchaeia archaeon
ATGGTAAAGCTAGCAAGGAGGCTAGTGAGGGACATGCAGCCACTGCCAAGGAGCTGAAGGCCCAGGTAAAAGCTGCATCAGCGTATCTGGACCAGCTCAATGAATTGAAGGCGAAGATCGAAGCGTATGTAAAAAGCGTGGAAGAGTCAGCCAAAAAAATGGTTCCCGAGGAGCTCGATGCCCGTTTGAACCTCTACCTTACCGCCAAGAAGCAGATTGCGGAGGTAAAACAATTCACGAAAAAATTCCTCAGAAGGAATAATGACCCTGAGGCTAAGTTGCTCGCGAAGGAGCTCCAAGCGGTAATAAATGCGGCAGATAAAAAGATGGAGCGCGCGTCAAGAAGGACCGAACGCATGATGGAACCTGGGGCCAAAGAAGCAGCTGAATCAAGGATGAGATATAATGAGCTGGCCGCTCAAGTCCAGAGGGACGATGGCGTGTCTGTGCTTTCACAGAATCCACTCAAGGCTACTTGGTGGTGGGCTGCGGATAAGGGAGTCGCCATATCATTCACGTTGCGAAGATGGATGCGCAACATGGAGGACCTCAGTGTGAGGGCCATGGATTGGTTCAAACAGTACAACGAAGCCAATCCGCTCCGGGGCCGCCTTGCCAGGTGGGGGAGCATGGCGATAACCGAACAGCACGCGCTGAATCCTAAAAGCGAATCCGAGAAGATGAAGACCGCGCTTGAAGGCGTGTTTTATTCCTACCCTGCGATATGGCTCGCGAAACCCGCATATGGTGTGAGCGAAGAGGAGGATGGCGAATACCGCCTCAGGCAGCTTGCATACAAATGGTTCACATACGCCGGTTCGAAATCAGAGAGCGCGCCGAAAACAGGTGACAAAGATTACGCCGACCTGCTCTTGCGCTTCGGCACCGGCGCGGAACTGGAAGCGGCTTACCGCTATTATACTAAGAATAAGGATGCGGCGATGGCTTACGCATGGACGAGGGGAAACAAGCAACCGTCCAAGGCGCCGGTGAAGGCGCACGGAATGAGCGAAGAAGATTTTGCGAAGCGCCAGGCAATGTGGAATGCACATAAGAAAATGCAGGCCAACGCCGTAGAAGGCATGGATATCTCAGTGGAGCTG
The DNA here is from genome assembly GCA_041650355.1 of Candidatus Micrarchaeia archaeon. Taxonomy (NCBI): domain Archaea; kingdom Nanobdellati; phylum Microcaldota; class Candidatus Micrarchaeia; species Candidatus Micrarchaeia archaeon. The sequence continues at coordinate 1,104 of JBAZLI010000044.1, forward strand.
AAACTGAGCGTGAACACCCAGGAAAATAAAGGCAGGAGCGTAGGCGTGGTCGCGGCGATAACCGGCATGCCACCGATTGCTCTTGGCAGGGACAGGAAGATGGAAAAAGGCAAGAGTGCCAGCGCCATTGACGCCATGTACTCGCAAAAAGCAGCGGAGAGAGCGGCAGAGCTTGCCATGGCAGGCCTCAACGAGATGAGTTTCCCCTTCCTGGACGCGATCCAGTTCACGGACCTGAAATACCGCGACCCGCGCACCGGCAAAACCAGGAAGATAGAGAGCGCGTCCCAGCTGCCAGTCCAAATTTCCATGAGCGGTTTCGTCGCGGACTTAAATCTGACCGCTGCAAGATTTTTCGAATGGTCCGAGAAAGGGATGAAAGGGGCCGCGCCCAAAGGCCGGTACTTTGACATGGAATGGGACACCAGCGGCGGCTCCAAGGTGCTGGCTGTCAAGGTCAAGCAGGAAGCCATTCTACCGCTCAGGAGAGCGAGCGGCGGGGCATTTGATTTAGCCGCGCTTGGAGTGCTGGCAGACACCATCCTCCCCCAGCGCACCCCCACAGGGGATCCGATCCGGGTGATGTACTTCAGCGCCAAGGACAAGAAATATGTCAGGCTGTTGCCGCAGGAAATCGCGGAAGTGGCCGGAAAAATATCAAACAGGTCCATCCCGTTCCCAGCAAGTCGTGAAGCTGATATCGTCGTGGCCGAGCAACCGGTCCAATTTGAGAGAAGCTACGCAAAAGAAGAGCTTGACGCCAGGATAACTGCTCTGTTCAATTCAAAAAAAGAAGGAGACAATGCGTATGAATATTTTGCAAGCTTGATCAGCAGAAAAGATGACTTGGGTGACATTCTGAGCGCTTTGACAGTGCTTTACGGTAAGAAAGGCAGGGAGCCGCTCTCTGCGGCGGTTATACAGCCGGAGCTCGGAAATCTGCTGCCTGCCAGAGATATCAGAGAACGAGACAGATTCTTGACTGATCTGTTCGATGACAATCTGTTTGGCCCAGATAAAAAATATCCGATTTCAAAAAAATGATTTTGTGCGGTGATTGAAAATGACAAGCCCGGCATTCCTCGTGAAGCAGAATAAATTTGTGCAGGAACTCAGGAGTAGCTACTCTCTTGTATTGTCTATTCCCAAGGAAAATAGCCTGGATGGAAAGGCGCGTTCGCTTGAACTGAAGGTGTCTGCAGTTGATGCCCGCAAGAACGAGGTGCATTTCAAGCTTGTAAGCGAGACCGTTGGTAGCCGTGCCTCAAGAGACGGCGCCAGAGTGTTTGTTGGCACTGCTTCAGGAGCGGATTTGGACGTGTTTGAGCTGACATCCACTCTCAGCGGCAGAAAGATTCGCGAGGCCGTCAGCTTTAAAGCCAAGGACAAATCACAGTCGCAACCGTTTTCGTTTGCAAAAGTCGAAATCTACAATGCGAACGGGACCCCTCTTTGGTCCAATGGCATAAAAATTGAAGCAGAAAAACCGGTTTCATCCTCTGGAAAGAACGAGCGGAATAAGCCAGTTTCGGACAATGCATCCAAAAAGCCGGATGCGCAGAAAACAGTGCCAGCTCAGGTAGAGGAAACCACTCGTCATCAAAAAGTACGGAAGGAAGAGCAACCTTCGGAGAAGAGAGACGTTCCGAAAACCGCGGCAGAAAAGTCCAAGGAAGCAAAAAAGCCTGAAGAGAAAAAAGAAGTTCCTGCTTCGTCCAAGAAATCCACTCCAGCCGCTAAAAAGACGGTTCCAAAACAGGTCGAAGAACAGGAACTAGACCGCTCAGAATCGTATAAGAAAATGACGCTGGCAGAAATGCTCCAGGAGCTCAGGACAAAGCCAGCAGAGCTTCTTGCCGAGCGCAAAACCGGCCACCAGGGCTTCCAGGTGTTCACGTCCGGGCAGGCACTTTCAGCAGAGGACCGGAAGAGGCTCATGGCTTTCCAGACGCTCTGCCGCAAGCTTGGCGAATACGAAGTATTCAACGAATTAGCGGGGAACAACCTCAACTACCTGGACGTTTTCAACGAAGTAAAAGTGAATGGCAAATTCGACGATGCAACCCAGCAGGCGGTGCGACTCCTGCAAAATCTGCTGGTAAAGTATCTGGAAAGCACGGGCGTAAGGAACGGCCAGGAAATCGGCACGCTGGGCGGCAAGAAGGTCATTCTGAGAACCGAGCGCCTCGCAAACGGCAAAGTCGGAGCGCAAACCATAACCGCTTTGTTCAGGTTCATGTCAGAGCAGGAAAAAGCCAGGGAATTGCAGGCAAAGCCCGAAGCCAAGGAAGCCGCTTCTGATATTGCCAAGGAGATAGAAGCTATCTCTAAAATGCCTCTGAACGCCAGACAGAGCGCGAACCTTTTTTCCATTGCTCCGCCGGTCCGCCCGCCAGAGCAGAAAACCGAAGCCCCGGTTCAGAACGACATAGACCGGTTCAACGGCCACGACCTGATGACGCAGCTCGATATAATTGCGCACTCTGAAAAATCCGCCATAAAGGGCAAGCGCAGGCTCCTCACCCTATTCCTTACGCGGAGAAGCCCGATAAATTCCAACGGCAGCATCAACCAGAACAATATCGATTTGAGCGCCACTCTCTCCGAACTAAACAGGAGAGCGGAAAAGGAAAAACACGTGGTGATAGATTTCGGAGGCAAAAAATGCAAAATAACCGTCGAGGGTACCACGCTCAAGGCAGTGCCAATAGAATAGCTCAAAAACGCCTACCTACTCTTTCGAATTTATGTAACTCGTACCTAATGGAATCAGTACAACTTTATGACGGATCTGATTTCTCAGATTTTGTGCCCGTCATACGAGTCCAGATCAACTTGAGAAGATTCGCCATGGTTTCGAGTGCATCAGCAATGAACATCCTCATTCCCACTGTCTTTCCCTTAAATACTTCTAGATACGCACGCAATAATTTTCCCTCCCTAGCAAACTTTGCTCCTTTGTCATAATAATCTGCTTTCATATTATGCCTTTCGGATATTCTTTTTAGTTTCTCAGGAGTATACTTATTTAGGAATTCAAGGTAAGACTCCACCGTAATTCTAGCTTTTAGAATCGTTTCCTCTACCTCACAAAGTTGCTTCTGTTGTGCAATCGCTTGCTCTAACGTTTCAATATCCTTTTGTCCGCTTTCAGTTTTTGAAAACTGCGCTTTCAAAATCTTAAGTTGTTCCTTCATCGCGTTTAATTTTTCGTAATCTTCTTTGATATCTTTAATCTGTATACTATCATCTTCATTCTCACATTTTCCCCTTCTCCACCTAAAGGCTCTTCGTATCCCCTCCGGTCCTACCATTTTTTTCCAAAATTTCGGCTTCTCAATCGTTGGCTGTTCTCCCTTTTCGTTCTTTACAAGCTTCGTTCTTTTTGTAAACATACCCCCACCCCTATAGATTTTTTTAAATAAAGGATATTGCTCCTAACAAACACGTATTACAACATATATGTTTACTTCTAAAGGTAAATAAATCTTTGCTAAGCGAGCGACGAAGTGGCCAGCAAGCAATTCAAAAATCGCTCCTGAAGTTTCAGACTATCTGCGGGTTATGGATTCAGGGCATCAGGTCCCCTTCGCCTATTTTCTTCCTCACGTAATCCCCTACAAAAGTAAGTTTTTGCCCCTGCAACGCGTCCTGCTCGAGCTTCTTCTTGGTTTTCAAAACCCGTTTCAGTTCCTCCACCCACCGCTTGTGCGTGCTTATCCACGGGTAGGAGAGCATCTCCTCGGCGCGTTTCAAGTCCACTTCCTTGGCATTTATCGTGAGCTTTTGCAAAAACGCGTAATCCTCTATGTCCTTCATCGTGACCCCTATGAACCTCATCTCGGGAATCGCGAAATTCCTCCCTAAATAGGCAAGATTCATGCTCCCGGTCTTGATGGTCCAGTATATGTACCATCCCCACGCATCGCAATCGGTGAACGCATAAACTGGAAGCCCCTTGTCCGCGAGCTTCCTTATCAGCCGCCTGGTTCCGCGCGAAGCCTGCCCCTTGGGGGTGATAATAATGCAATTCTCTTTCCTCCAGAACTGGTCCTCATTCAGGCGCTGCCACAATGCGTCCTTTTCCACTACGAGTACGTATTTCGCGTCCACGTCCACCAGTTCCATCCCATTATCAACGTCGCTCGGGACCATCCACCCGCTCCTTCCCATCTTGGTTCCGTCTATCAGCGTCTCCTCTCCTGCGAAGTTGTCCCTTATCTTCAGCCTCCCGGCGACCACTCCCTTCCTATCAGTAGTTAGGTTGAAGTCCTCCCTTTTCACAGATAAAGCGACCTCCAAATCCTCTATCAGCTCGTTGGACTCGCTCTGCTCTGAGAACAGTTCTTCGTCAATATCCTCTCCTAGGGTGAATTTGAGCTGGTAATACAAGCCCCTTATGGAAGTGTGCAAATCCTCTGAAATGAATTTCTTGGCCTTGTTCGCTATGGCTATTGTTTGCATGAATTTCTTGGCCTGCCCCACGCTCACGAACCTCCTCTCCTCCCTTTTTTCCCCTATGCGCAGGAATTTCATCCCTTCGTCGTACACGATGTTGCTCCTGCTCCTGAGCGGAAGGTCGAATTTGGGTTCCTCCCCTCTTATAACTTCATCAGCGAGCTTTTTGCCCAGGTTCCGGAGCCGTTCCAGCGTCTCCTTCTCCCCGAGCAGCTCCATCCGAGAAACCGGGGTTGATACCCCGTCGCCTGCCCTATCTTTCGGTTTTTTGGATTCATCGCCGAACGGATGCGCCACTGCCCGTGGGGCCTCTTCAGCGATGTTCGTCTTTTCGCTTTTTTTAGCCATGAGCATCACTCTTCAGGAACTTCCGGTTCCTCAAGTTTCTCCTTCTTCTCCTCGCCGTTGCCGTTCTCCCCGTTGCTTTCATTTGCGTATTTCCTCTCCACTATTTCAACAAGCTTCTTCCCGAGCTCCTCGCTCTTAGTGCCCGAGAGCTCGCCCAAATCCTTGGATAATTGCTCTATGTACCTGAAGACCGCCTTCTTCTTCCCTTCGCGCTCCCTTTCGCGCACCACGCTTCCAACGTAGCGCTGCATCAAGCGCGCGGCCTCCTGCACCGCATTCCTTATCTCATCCATTATCTCCTCGTCAGTGGAGATTGCCTGCTTGCCCGCCCCGGTGTAAGGGACGTGCACAGAAGTGAAGTTTATGAAAACCGTTATCGCGCTATTGTCAAAATCCTTTATCCCATACCTCTTCCAATCTATGTTCTTCACCGCCTCGGTTATCCCGCACCCTCCTGCGTCGAAAAGCAGAGGGACCCGGTTCGCGAACCTCATTATGTCCCCTGCCCTGCCCCCCTCGGTCTTCTCGTGGCCTGAGTTCCCGCCGTAAGCTATAGCGGCCTCCACCAGGAACGGAATCCCGCCCCTGAAAACCTTCGGGCTCCTTTCAGTCACCGCCATGAATTCGGGCACAAGGATGTTCTTCACCGCCTTCTCAATCTGCTCCTTCCCTATGGGAACCACGCTGTCCGTCGCAGGGGCTATCCACTTCACCTGCTTGAACACCTTTACGAGCTTATCCGCCTCCTCCCAGCTCAAATCCTTGGGCTTCCTGCCGAAATTTATTTCTGGAGCTAGCGCCCTTATATCGGAAACCTTGTTCGCGCTCACTCTGGAGAAAGAATCCTGGAGGAACTGGTTGAGCGTCCCTTCGTTCACCCTTTTCGAGAAGTCAATCAAGTCATGGGTGGTTATTCCCAACGGATGCGGAAGCACGTCCCTGGGCTTTGGCGGTATCCTTTCATCGCTTCTCGGAAAAGTCACGCTGTTCCCGCCCGGTTCCACGAGTGTAATCTGCGCGTGCGGATTCGCGAGCGCGGTCCTCCTCAAATACTCATAAACTCCGTAAGCCCCGCTGTCGTATTTCACGTCGCTGAACTCCGCCTCTATGACCAGCCCGGTGCCGTCCGCGTTCGGCTCCTTAACCAGGTTTGTAATGACCGGGGAGTTGGACTTGAAATCTATCGCGAGATTGCACTTCACTATCGCTTCCTTGTACCTGGATTCCACGTAAATCGGCTTTCCCGTAGTGAGGAGCGCGTACATCGTGCATCCTGTCGCGCCTATTCCCTGCTGGCCCCTCTGCTGGGCGTATCGCGCGAATTTCGTGCCTGCGAGCATCTGTCCGAGCGCCTTCCCAATGAGCTTCTCAGGTATTCCGGTCCCGTTGTCCTGCACCTTCGTCCTCAAATTCCCGTTTTCGAGCTCCTTTATCTCAACCCTAATGTCAGGAAGTATTCCGTGCTCCTCGCACGAGTCCAGGGAGTTGGTTATGTACTCGTGCACTATGGTGGTGAGGCTCCTCACCTTGCCCGAGAAGCCGAGCATCTGCCTGTTCTTCTTGAAGAACTCGGCAACTGAGTATTCCTTGAATTTGTCGAACACGTCGCCCATCGCATATCGCCTTTCTTTAACTGGTCGCTTTCGCAGTTGGCTTTAATCCGCGCATTTATTTAAATGTTTCTTGGGGCAGGGTAAATTGCCTACCTTGTTCCGCCCATTACGGCAATCACTGTTGCTATGGCCGCAAGCACAAGCGCTACTAGCCCCGCTGCCCCGGGAATGTTCCCGAACATCAGATAGTTGACCGCGAGCGTTGCCCCAACAAGAAAAAGCGTCCAAACGACGTGCGCGGTTATGAAATTCTGCTGGGTCGTTCCCGCATTATATCCCCATGCGACGAAATACTGCGCAACAAGAAGCAAAGGGACCATGAGCAGGAAATTCCTGATTCCGAATTCGTTTTTTGCCAGCCAGCCGTTGCCCAGCTGTATCCCTATGGCTCCGATTAGGAAAAACAGAACGAACGCATAATCCATAAGACCGCCCTTCTCCTTCATGCGCATAGATTATGTGCAAAAATTAAAAAGGCTGCAAACGGGGCACTATCACTCGGAAGCCCGCAGTTCGCAGGTCATTTCCCCATGAGCTTGTTCGCAAGAATCTCTTTTTTATACCTGGCCAAGTCGTTGAAAACAGTGCTCAGCTGCGCCCCGTCTATGATTTTGTTCACCGCCTTCTTCGCGTACTGCATGGTGTCCATGTTTGCGATTATGCTTATGGTCCACCCGTAAACCGAGATTTTGCACTCTGCCGCGGCTTCGATTTCGAGCTTCATCTTCCCCTCTTCCCCAATCACTCTTCCCTTCACCCTTGCAAGATTGTTCTCCCCCTTCACGATTTCCCGCAAATCAATGATTTCAAGCATGTAATTCTCGTTGAGCAGGCGCTCCGCGTCCTTCGCGCTGAACCCCCGCCCTATTGCGTGCACCACGTCCTTGAGGAAATAGGCTTTCGCGCTGTCGCCCTCTATGCTCACTTCCCCCTCTTTATTCACTTCTATTTTCGTCTCCGTGAGCTTCTCGAGCCTGCCCTTCGCTTCCCCTCCCTCGCCGAAAAGCGCACCCACCCTTTCCGGCGGAATCTT
>JBAZLI010000045.1 GCA_041650355.1 Candidatus Micrarchaeia archaeon
CGTGCTCGTCAAGGTCTCCTCGAGCCCGTCCATCGCGAAGAAGAAGGACGAAATACTCAACCTCACGAACAACATCTTCTTCGCCCAGGGACGTTCCATAACGCTGGTGCAGGCCGGGGAAGCCGAGATGCTCGCCCTCGCGAACGAGCTCAGGATACGGAACATACTGATGGACGAGCGCACCACCCGCCTGCTTCTCGAGGCGCCGTTCAAGATAAAGGAGCATTTCGAGCAGGAATTCAGGACCAACATAATGGTGAATCGCGAGAACCTCGAGAAATTCAACGACATGGTCAAGGACATGAACGTTTTCCGTAGCGCGGAATTCATCTCGCTCGCGTACTCCAACGGCTTTTTCGAAAACTACAAGAAAATGGGGAAAGAAATCTATTCCGCGGCCCTCTACAAGCTCAAGTACTCAGGCTGCAGCATAAGGTTCGACGAGATAGAAGAGCTCATAAAACTTTCGTGAGCGTGCTCGCATGGAAGCTTTGAAGGCAAGGATTTTAGTGGACACTCGCGAGCGCGGCTTCCCGGACCTTTTCAGGGCGCTCGGCGCAGAAGTGGAGGAAAAAATGCTCGAAGTCGGGGACTTTTTATGCTCGGAGAAAACAGCAGTTGAAAGGAAGACCCGCGCTGACTTCGAATCTTCAGTCCTTGACGGGCGTCTTTTCCGCCAGCTTCCCAACCTGTGCACAAATTTTGAGAATGTAGTAATAATCGTGGAAGGCGAGCGCCTGGAGGAGGGTTCGCTTTCCCGAGCCGCGCTCATGGGCGCCTACGCTTCCATCTTTACAGATTTCCACGCCTCGCTCTTCTTCACCAAGAACGAAAAAGCCACCGCCGAATTGGTTTTCGCAATCGCTAAGCACGAGCAGCTCGGCAAGAAACAGGAGATGCGCGTATTCGCGAAAAGGAAGACTTTCACTCTTGCGCAGAACCAGCGCGCCATAATAGAGGCGTTCCCGATGGTCGGCCCTTCTATGGCCCGCAAGCTCTTGATGCATTTCGGAAGCCCTGAAGCGGTTTTGAACGCGAGCGAACCCGAACTTATGGAAGTAGAGGGGCTCGGGGAAAAGAAAGCGAAAGCGATATGGAAATCAGCTCACGAGCCTTATAATCCCGAAGAAGACCCATAAGCAATTTATACCTCTTCCTCCAAATCCCATCATGCAGCTTCAATCCCCAGATGCCCTCATAGCGCTTGATGGAGGAGGCGGCGACGTTTCCTTCGTCTCCCACGCTCACAGCGACCACCTCAACGGGGTTCGCAACAAGGAACGTTTGCTTGCGACTCCGGAAACGATGGCTCTCGGGCAGCTTTCCGGCAAACGCGAAAGCATGCGCGGAGTCGCACTTTTAGATGCGGGGCACATACTCGGCTCCAGCCAGCTTTTCGTGGAGCACGACGGCGAGTCAGTAGTTTACACAGGGGACCTGCGCACCCGCCCGAGCATACTCTTCAAAGGCGCAGAAGCAAAGGAGTGCGACCGGCTGATAATAGAATCCACCTACGGGGACCCTGCCTACATATTCCCCGACTATTACGAAGTCTATTCCAAGCTGGAAAAATGGGTCAAAAGCAATTCCAAATGCAACATCCTGATTGGCGGATACGCATTGGGAAAGTCCCAGGAGCTCATAAAAATACTCAACTCATTCGGCGTAGCTCCAGTGGTTGACAACAACATAGAGCGCTTCAATTCCATCTATTCTGATTTCGGGGTTAAGTTGGATCGCGTAGTGGTGGGAACCGACGAAGCGGAAGAAGCGATGGGCAAGCCCTTTGTCGCGATAGTGGAGATGAAGCGCGCCAAGCGGTATTTCGCGAAAAAGCTCGCGGACGCGTTCGAAAGGAAAACTTTAGTAGCAGTAGCGACCGGCTGGGCCATGAATTACCGATTCGACGCGGACGCGTCCTTCGTTCTGAGCGACCACGCGGACTTCTACGATCTGCTCGGATACATACGCGCCACGAACGCGAAGAAGATAGAATTCGTGCACGGGGACGGCACGCATCTTTCCAATGCCCTCGGTGCATAACCTAGTTCTGCATGCTGTTTGCCTTTCAGCACGTGGGACCCGACTCGCTATGAGCATGAAGTGCTCAATCGCAATTTTCAAGGCGTTTCCTTTTCGCTCGAGTCGCAGAAGCTCATGCCCGCCTAAACCAGTCTTATGCGCTTTGCCGCGAACATCCCGAGCAGAAAAAGTGCAATGAAAGGCATCAGGGGGCATACGGAGTTTCCTACAAAACCCGGATTATTCTTCTCGCTGTATGTCAGCGAAGCATCCGAAGGGGATTTGAGCTGGGCAGTCTGCCCGTTTCCTATGCTCCCGCTTCCCCCGTCAGCTTCGAATTGCCTGCCCTGGGAATCCACCTTGAGCAGCGTGCTCGCGTACTCCTGCGGCTTGGCTGAAGATGCGAAAGAAGGATTCCGGGCAAGGAACTGCTGTGTTTTATAAGATGAAACCTCGAATCTGACATTAGTCCCTTCAGGGACATATATCCATTCCTGGTCGTCCTTCAGGTCCCCGGATGCAACAGCATCGCTGATCGTGTTCTCATACTGCCAGGTCTGGTAGTCCAGGCCCACATGCCCGCCCCTATCATCATACGCATGCAAATCCAAATCCGGCATGGGCCCAAGGGAATTGGCAGTTATCACTACTCCGCTCGGAGGCGCAACAAGCGGCCTCCCAGGGTTCAATGCCGCCCCGACAAGGCTTCTCGGAATATACTCCTCCACCTTGAATGTGGACGTATACGGTGCGGATGTTTCCGTTTCCAGAGTAATCCTGAATTTTCCAGGGACATTCCTGTATATGGTGGCTCCGTCCGGAGCCCCTGCACCGTGCAATGTTGCCCGCCCGTAAGGATATTCAAACTTCGTGGTGTCGTTCTTTTCGGTAAGCCCGGTCTGCGGGCCTATCATGTTCACTACGTAGTGCTTGTTGGTCCCGTCATAAGATACCTTGTACATCACAGTCCCGCTTTCAGGCGCGCTGTAGGTTCCCGACGAATCCCTTGCCTCTATCAGGTAATATGATTTCGCATCGTTGCTCTCAGGGTCATCAAGCCTGTATGTGGTATCTCCTAATTTTTTGCTCTCAATCGCAGTGGCAGTGTAAGTTTCGTTCAGCTTGATGTCCGCATAGCTCAGCCATCCTGCCGATTCCTTAGTGAACGAGCTCATCTGCACCGGGTTGGTCGCCAAAGGCGTTCCCCACCAGTTCCCGGTGCCCATAAGGCCCCAGCTCCCTATTGTTCCGTGCTGGCCCCATGCGTCCACATAGTTGTACCTGTCAGCGACATGGTTCCATTTATCGTATACCGCATATTTGGAGTATATGCTGTGCCCTATCTCATGCGCCCAAAGGCCCATCTCGTCATTCTCAGCCACTATGATCAGGTCCGTCGTATACACCTTGGCAACCCTGTCCGAGCCAGCGACCTCTATGCTGTAGCTGTTGTCACCCCACTGGTCAGCGGTGCTGAATACCCCGTTTGCAGAGTCCGCCTGCTTGGAGCTCCCGGAATAGACCACTATGATTCTTTTGAATGTGAGGTCCTGGGGCATGGAGGTTCCAGCAAAAGCCTTTTTCACCGCAGCTTCGGCATAGCCCTGATGGTCAAAGCCGGCCTGCGAGGCCCCGACAGTATACCAGTCGTTGTTCCCCGCGCTCCCGTCCGCATCCAAGAACGTATATGTGAACGCCTCTTTCCCGTACGAGTTTTTAGCATAATATTCATTCGTTTTCTGTGCTATCTTCTCAAACTCGGCAATTTTCTTGCTTCCCGGCTTGTTCCCGGCCTGCGCCAATATAACGAGCGTGTCCCCGTAGTCGCAGAGCCCCTCCTCCTGCGCCGCTGCATATAATGCCGCGGCCACATCAGCCTCGTTCCCGCCTTCATCAGTCTCATCTGTCGCCATGAACATGTAATTCCTGCAAGACCACACTATCGTCCCGTGCAGGGTCACGCAGTTCTTGTCCGGGTCGTCCGATTCTCCGAAAATGCTCTCAATCCAGCCCACGAACATCTCGTTGAGCGCCTTTGTCAGCCCTGTGGGGTTGCAGTCCTTTCCAGCTTTGAATACCCTGGCATCCCTTCCCTGGTACTTGGTCTTTTCCATCCCGAACAAATCCAATATCTGGTAATTATAAGCTATCTCAAGCGGGTTTCCCGACGCAGTCACATACCCGCGTATCTCTGAGTCATCCCCTTTTCCGTCAGACGAGATAAGATATGCGCTGCCTGGGGCGTCTTCAGGAATGACAGTGCTCTGGGGCCATCCGAGGATTTTGGCCGCCTTGAGGGCTGCATTCTCCGCTTTCTGCGCGTCCGTGGCAGCGAATGCCGCCAGGCAAAACAAGGCCGTTATGAGCAAAATCATCCTAGTTTTCATGCTCGTTTATCCAAGGTAATATTAAAATTCCCTTTGTTCGAAGCCCACAAGCTAAGTTTTATATTCCTGTTCCGAGCAGTATATTCATTAATTCTCTTAATGGCCACGATTGGATTAGGCTGCTGCCCAATTCTCGTAGCCATCACACATCTTTTATTAGCTGTGTAGCAAATATCATCGTGATGGCCACGATTGGATTCGCCTGATTTGCGAATGCTCGTAGCCACTCTATAAGCAGAATATCATGTTCGTGGCCACGATGCCTTTTGTCGGTGTTCCGACAAAAACTCGTAGCCATGCTAGCGATGTAGGTAAAAATAAGCCATGCAGCATATTAACGCATGGCCACGATGTTTCGGTCTACTGACCGAATATCGCAGCCATCACACATCTTTTATTAGCTGTGTAGCAAATATCATCGTGATGGCCACGATTGGATTCGCCTGATTTGCGAATGCTCGTGGCCGCTCGCTCAGCCGGGATGGGAACTCTTATCTCATGGAATATATCGCTCATGGCCACGATGGCGTAGTGGTAGCGTGGGGGACTGTGGCGCATTTGCGCAGAAATCCCTAGATCCGAGTTCGATTCTCGGTCGTGGCCTTATCCGTTTTCCCAGACTTTTCGATCTTCATCCCATTAGATACCAAAAAGCTTTTTAGGCGGGCCTAGCCATGAATACAACATGAGCGCGAATACGCCTGAAAAAGAGCCTGACGGAATCTTTCTTTTCTTCAGGAACCTCCTTACCCCGGAAAAAGCCACAGTGGTGATTCCCTGCTACAATGAAGAGAAAACCGTGGGCCAGGTCGTGCTGGAATGCCTCAGGTCCTACCTGGTCTCAGAAGTCATAGTAGTCGATGACGGTTCTACCGACGGCTCCGCGGAAGCCGCAAGGCAAAACGGGGCGCACGTGATTGCCCATGGCAGGAACAAGGGAAAGGGCGCCGCGATAATGGCCGGTGCAAGGGCGGCAAAGAACGACGCCCTCGTGTTCATTGATGCCGATTTGGAGGATTTTTCCAAGGATACGGTAGAGAAGCTCGTGCTGCCGCTGATAAACCGCGAATGCAGGATATGCAAATCCACGTTCAACCGTTTAGGGGGGAGGATAACCGATTTCACCGCAAAGCCTCTGCTCAAGCACATATTCTCAGAGCTTGAGCTCGGCCAGCCGCTGAGCGGCCAGTTCGCCATAAGAAAGAAGCTCCTGTTCAGCCTGGATGTGGATGCGGACTGGGGCGTGGACATAGCCATAATGCTGTCCGCCCTCAAAGCCGGCGAAAAGATAGTGGAAGTGAACATAGGCGAGCTAAAGCACAAGCACAGGGAGCACGCATCCGTGATAAAGACCGCCGAGGAGGTTTCGCGCACCATACTCCAGCAGGCAGGGTTCCTTGCAAGGAAGCACAAGCTCATAGCGTTCGATTTCGACGGGACCCTTGTGGAAGGCAGGAGCATAGACCTCATCGCGCGCAGATTCGGGTTCATGAAACAGCTTGCTGCCTTGAGAAGCCGGTTCCTCAGGGGCGAAATCAGCGAAAAAAAGCTGAGCGAATCTATAGCGCAAGCCCTCGGGGGGGTTAACATAGCCGATTTCGAGGAAGCCGCAGGAAAGGTGAAAAAAAGAAAATTCGCGGGCGAGACTGTGAACTACCTCAAGCGGATGGGCTACAAGGTCGTGTTGGTATCCTATGCGTTCGACAAGATAATAAATTCCGTTTTCAAGCCCCAGCTTTTCGATGCGATACTCTGCCCCGAGCTCGAAGTTGCGGAAAACACCATTACAGGGGTGATTTCGATTCCCAGGTACCGCAGTAGCCGCCGCTTGTTCCACAAAGGCAAGGCGCTCAGGGCACTGATGCGACGTTTCTCAGCACGGCCTGGCCAAACAATCGCCGTGGGCAACTCCTCTGGGGACAAGGAGATGTTCAAAGCTGCGGGCCTGTCCCTCGCCTTCAGCACCAGAAGCCTGCGTTTCGCAGACGAGCGGATAAAATCTCTGCCGGAAATACTAATAATAGCCAGCTGAAGGCGTACGCATCCGGGCAATCCAGTATAGTGATATGAAAATCTGCTCTCAGTCGTATTCCGAAGAGCATTCAGGGCACTGCGGATTCTGCCCCGGGCAGTCTGTTCACTGGAGCATTTTTAATATCAACTGTGATGTCATTATGGGTATAAATGAAATTATCCTCGTTCTTGCTTCTCATGTCCATTTTCGCCACAAGCACCGTTTTCTCATCATGCGATGACGGAATCTGCAGCTTACCTTACGAAAATTGCAAGAGCTGCCCGCAGGACTGCGTCTGCCCGGGCAATTCCCGCTGCGACCCGCTTCCCAATTTTGACGCTTCCAGATGGTCGGTTTATTTTGAAAATCAAAGCCTTGGCTGCGTCCATATAGCTGAATGCGGGGACGGCTTCTGCGACGACGCCACCCCTCCGGAATACAGCAAAGACAACATCCTGGAAAACTGCGCGAACTGTCCTGCAGACTGCAGCTGTTCTGGCCAGTGGAATGACTGGGGCACATACCATTATTACGGAATACTTTCCGGTTCGAACTTCACCTACCGCTCCCATAATTACTGCGATGTTGACTCAAGTTCGGAAACATACGGCGCGTGCGTTGCTGTTTCTTATTGCGGAGACGGAACATGCGACTGGGAAAACAGGACCAAGTCCGGGAACCGTGATTGTGCCGACTGCCCTGAAAACTGCGCCACCTGCCCCCAAGACTGCGACTGCAACGAGCTCAGCGGAGTGGAGAGCGGCATTGTATGCAACGCCACCAACCCAAAGGCCGACCGGACAGGATGCTTCTCCTTCGATTATTGCGGCAACAACTATTGCGGTTGGGGGCTGAACGATGACGGAACCTACAGCGGCGAGACCTGTAAGAGCTGCGCAGCTGATTGCGGTTGCACCGGAGGAAATATTTGCGCAGAAGTAGGCGGCAACGATAGGTTCTGGGACCCGCCATTCCTGTGCATAAACGCGAGCGCAGGCACATCAATGGGGGCGGAAGGGTGGACTCTGTGCGCTGGTGGAAGCGGAAAATACTGCCATACATCCTGCCCGGACGGTTATTGCGATCCTGCGCGGGGTGAATCATGCGCCTTGTGCGGCGACTGCGCCTGCGATTCAGGAGAGCACTGCGATACCAATTCAAACAGCCAGGACTCCAGGGGCTGCGTGGCCGGCTTAGTTGCCAACCCAACTGCGAACGCAACCGGGAATGCAACTGCAAATGTAGGCAGCAATGCGCAGAACGCGGACTATGAAACATCATGCACCAACGGCATTGACGATGACGGAGACGGATTGGTGGATTGCGCCGATGTGGATTGCGCAATCAGCAGGCACTGCAGCGAGCAGGTGCGCACCGAGCTTTCCCAGGAGCTCAAGGAAAAATACCTGGATGAGCTCAAGCGCCTGGGCATGGACATGCACACGACCGCCATAGAAACCTATGCAGAAGTTTACGGCAACAATCCAGAAAAAATGATGGCTGAAATAACCAAGTACATGGACGAAAAAGTGTACAAAACTAGGCAGACCCAAGCATATATGGGCATATTCAAGGACGACCCGCAAAAGCTTGCGGAGATGCAGGCGATAATAAACAGGAACCAGAACGACCTCATTATGCGGGACATAGAGCTTCAGGAGTACGTTTGCAAAAACTCAAAGGAGTACAAGGACGAAGCTACGCTCAAGAACTACGTGGAAAATTATGTGCTCAATCCGCCCAAATGGCTCTATGGGGGAGAGTACAGCTCAGGCGGGGCTTTAGACTGGGCGAACTTCGGGAGCAAGGGCTTCA
>JBAZLI010000046.1 GCA_041650355.1 Candidatus Micrarchaeia archaeon
GTCCTCGTTGAGCGCGCGCGCCAGTTCCTTCATCTTTTTCAGGTGCGTCCCTTTGAGCAAAACCTTCTTTCCCCCAATCTCGGCCCTTTCGCAGACGGAAAAAGTTTCCTCTATCGCGCCCTTGCACACGAACAGGTGCTTCATTCCGTCATCAACAATGACGCTCATCCTCCTTCTCTGGAAATCAAATCCCACCTCGTCAATTTTTTTGTAGTTCCGCTCTATGCTCATCTCCTGCTTCAGGTTCTCGTGCTTCAGCACCGCCTGGTCGGTCACGTTCTTCAGCCCGGTCTGGAAATAGCTGTTTAGGTACGCGTACCTGAGCACCTGCTCATTCTCCTTCCCCTCCAAATCAATGTGCTTCACCAGTATAATCTTCCCCTGGGTGAGCGTCCCGGTCTTGTCCGTGCACAGCACGTTCATCGCCCCGAGGTTCTGGATGGAGTTGAGTCTCTTCACGATGACTTTCTTCGCGGACATGGTGACCGCTCCCTTCGCGAGGTTCACGGTTATTATCATCGGGAGCAGTTCAGGAGTCAATCCAACCACTACTGCAAGCGCGAAGAGGAACGCCTCGAACCATCCGTTCCCCTTGAACCAGTTTATGAAAAACACCGCAGGGGCCATGAGCAGTATGAACCTTACCATCAAATCAGTGAAGCCCGCTATCCCCTTCTCGAATCCGGTCTCCACATTCTTCTCAAGGCTTTCCGCGATGGAGCCGAAATAGGTGTTTTTTCCAGTGAGCAGCACGACCGCAGTTGCAGTTCCGCTTTCCACGCTCGTGCCCATGAAGCATACGCTCTGCAGCTCGAACAAATGCGTTCCCTCTTCTCTCGGCGCGTGCTTCTCCACAGGGACGGACTCCCCGGTGAGCGTGCTCTGGTTCACGAAAAGGTCCTTGGAACTTACTATTCGCACATCAGCAGGCACTATGTCTCCTGCCGAAAGCCTCACTATGTCCCCGGGCACGAGCTGCCTCAGCGCTATCTCCCTCTCCACGCCATCCCTGAGCACGGTCGCGGTAGTTTGGACCATGGCCTTGAGCTTCTCCGCGGCCCTGTCCGCCTTCGTTTCCTGGACGTAATTGAGTATGGTGCTTATCCCAACCATGAGCACTATTATTACCGCAGTTGTGAACTGCGCCGTGAGAAAAGAAACTATCGCCATGAGCGACATGAGCGCGACCAGCGGGTTCAGGAAAATTTCCACCACGGTCCTGATGCGGCTGTGCTTTCCGTTTCCCGTGGCTTTGTTCAGCCCGTATTTCCTGAGCTTTGCCCTGGCCTCGGATTTCGCGAGCCCGCTTTCCCTGGAGCCGAGCCTTTTCAGGACTTCGCGGGGTTCGCTGTGCGCAGCCGAAAGCAACTCCTCAAAATTCCGCATTTCCGCATTCTTCTTCCTTCCTGAAAATACGGTCTCGAGCCAGCCCGCGATGTCCATGCCTACTGCTCGCGATTAGAATTTAAAAAGAATATCACTTTCGTGCGGCAAGCATCGCACCGAGCCCGAGCATCAGGAAGAGCGGGCCGCACAACGGATTGATTTCTCCGCTGGTTGGCGTTCCATGCTGGCTTGCGTTCGAAGCGCCCGATTGGCTCCCGCCCTGCGCCGGCCCGGAGTTGTTGAGCAGCGGCTGGCCGAGGTTATCCAGATTCGTCTGGTCGCCCTGCACATCGCCCATTACGCAACCCGAGTAATTGGCGTAACAATAGCTGCAGGAGCTCATGCAGACCTGGTCCAGGTTCTTCGTGGCCCACACCCAGCACACGTACGCATTGTTCTCCATCCCCACGGTGGCGCCGCATTTCGAGCAGCAGCTGCTCATGCACTGCTCGT
The DNA here is from genome assembly GCA_041650355.1 of Candidatus Micrarchaeia archaeon. Taxonomy (NCBI): domain Archaea; kingdom Nanobdellati; phylum Microcaldota; class Candidatus Micrarchaeia; species Candidatus Micrarchaeia archaeon. The sequence continues at coordinate 1,840 of JBAZLI010000046.1, forward strand.
ATTCCGCGTCGCACTGGGAAGTGTAAGCTGCGAAAGACAGGCTCGAAGCCAGCACCATAAGCAAGAATATGCTTTTCATAAGAACACCCAACCATTATCGCACGAAAGATTAATAAAAAATAAGACTCGCGCTGTGAAATAAAAAAAGCGCCCCCACCGCGAATTTCAGTTTTCCGTCCGCCGTTATTAATTTAGAAAGATGATTCCAAAAACCCGATTGGGGGTTTGGGCGGTGTCGGACTAAGGGGGCTTGCCCCCTTGGGCTGACATTTGAACGCGGATTACAGCCTCCGCAGGGCCGCGTCCTGTCCAGGTTAGACTACAGGGGCGAATGATATGATTTTAAATACTAATTTTAATAAAGTAATGCGCTAATCAGCATAGTTCTATCAGTCCAGAGGTGTTTATAGATGAAGAGATGCATGACCTGCGGAAAGATGGTCAAGGAATTCGTGGAGTTCCCCTGCCCGGAATGCGGCAGCAAGCTTGTGAGGTGCAACCACTGCAGGGAAGTCAAAAACCCCTACAAGTGCGAGTGCGGCTTTCAGGGCCCTTAACCAGGTGGAATGAATGGGAAAAGTCGCAGTCTCGATGAAAATTTTCCTTGAGGACCAGTCCAAGCTCGGCGAAACGCTGGAAGCGGTGAAAAAGCTGGTTGATGTAAAAAGCTCCAAGACCGAGGACATAGGATTCGGCATAACCGCGCTCAAAATCCTCTTCGTGATGGACGACCAGGGCGGCATGGAATCTGTGGAGGAAAAAATAGCGTCCATACCGAACGTGAGCCAGGCCCAGACCGAGGACGTGAGCCTCCTCTGACTTTTTATTTTTCGAATTTACCTTCACTTCTTTTTGTAAACGAACAGGTAAAACGCCGCGGCGAGGACCGCGAGCGCTGTAATCACTATAGCTCCCACGAGCGTTACATCGTACCCCGCGTTCAGCACTATGAGTTCATCCGCGTAGCCGGTCCTCCTCACGAGCATGTTGTGCGTCCCGGTCTCGTCAATTTTCACGGTTGCAGTGCAGTTCCTGGGCTGGAAGCTGTTTTTCCCCCCAACCACTACGCTGAAGTCGCATATCGGGGCCCCTGAAGGCGCGTATGCCCTGACCTGGAATTCTTTTCCCTGCGTGACCGAAACAGGGCTCTCCACCCGCATCTTCTCCTTCTGCGCGTTTATGTCCCTGAGTATCACTACGTAAGAGTAGCTCCTGGTTTCCTGGCCCGCGCTGTCCAGCGCCCTGCACTCCATGAACATCCTCCCGAAATCGTATTCGTTCGGATCAATCTCAAGCGCCCATGCGCCGCCGCTCACCCGCGCCTCCTGCCAGCTCCCGTTGTTCACCCTCATCTGCACCCTCGCGCCGGAGTACTGCGAGAAAATGCGCCCGCTCGCGTTGAATATTTTGTACCCTACGTTCTCTCCCGCGACAGGGCGGTCTATGCTGCACGACCTGTCCGCAGTGTACGCGTAAACGTACCCGTCGTAGGAGCCGAAATAAAGCCTGTTCGAATTGAAAGCCGGGTTGTGCACCCATCCCCCCACGGAGAAGGAAAGCACCTGCTCCCCTGTTCCCGCGTCTATCGCGTACACGCGGTTGCTGTTGCTTCCTGTCAGCACCACCTGCCTTCCGCCCAGGTAGGTGATTTCCATCCCGCCCTGCACGGCTTCCTGGGTTTCCATCTTCCAGAGCATTTTCCCTGTCTCTGCGTTGAGCGCGTAAACGTACCCATCGTTGCTCCCGAAGTAAAGCGTCCCGTTGTCGTACAGCGGGTCGGACATTATCCACCCTCCGGTGCGGAATTCCCAGATGGTCTTGCCGCTCCCGAGGCTCACAGCGCGCATCTTCCCGTCCGTGGAGCCGATGAAAACCACGTCCTCGCGTTCCGCAGGCCTGGATTTCCATGCTGGCGCAGCCTTCACCCTCGCGCTCTCATTCCCGCTCTTGCCCAGCACCACCACGTAGTCCCCGGAGGAGAAAATTACCCTGTCCTGCTCCACGAGCGGCTCGCCCAGCGCATTCCCTCCCTGGGGCGCATTCCAAATCATGTTCCCCGAATAATCGTAAGCCTTCATTCCCTGGTCAGTGGACGCGTATATCCTGCTTTCGTCAACCCCGATTCCGTAAACAGTGGTCTCGTTCAGCGTCCTAATCACGCTTCCGCTCCTGTCCAGGATGGTGATGCTGTGCACCGAAGCCGCGACCACGAATCCGCCCCCGGATTTGAGATACGCGACCGGGCCGGCCGTCTGGACCCTCTTGATAAGGCTCCCTGTCTGCGGGTATATGAAGCTCACAGTCCCGTCTCCGGAACCTGCGGCCATCTTGTCCTCGAAAAATACCGGCCCGGCTTCTATCGGGCCTGAAGTCGGCAGAACCCAGAGCTGCTCGGCGAAAGCCGATGCAGACAGAAAAACCAAAGCAAACAGAGCAAGAGTGCGTCTCATGCTATCCCGCGAAAAGGGAATCGTGCCTGCCCTCCTTTATCTCCTTCTCCATGAGCTTCGCGTCCTTCCCGTCAATTGTGACGCCCATGCTCACGCAGGTGCCCGCGACTTCCTTCGCCACGTCCTTCGCGCTTTTCCCCTGGCTCTTGCCCCTCAGGCTTTTCGCGATTTCCGCGAGCGCTGAAAGTTCCAGGTTTCCGACTTTGTCTTTCGTTCCGGAGCCCTTCTCTATCCCTGCGGCTTTCTTAACGAGCTCGCTCGTTGCAGGAGCCCCTACTTCGACCTTGAAGCTCTTGCTTCCCGTATCCACAATAACTTTCACAGGCACCTTCAGCCCTGGGAAAGCCCCCGTGGCCTTGTTTATCTCCGCGACCACCTGCCCCACGTTCACTCCGATGGGCGCAAGGCCCGGGCCCAAGGGCGGCCCTGCAGTGGCCTTTCCTCCCTCTACTATTACATTAAGCACTTTTTCTCCCATCAAATCAACTCATTTCAGCATTTCATCCAATATATAGCAGTCTCGCAAAGTAGCTCAACTGCGTCCTGTCGCGGTCGGCATTCCAACCACGAACATGCTCGCGTTCGAGACGTCGAACGCGACATAGCAAATCCGTCTCAGTGCCAGATTCGCAGATCCAGTCGTCGAAGTGTTCGACGACTGTCTGTTCGCATTGCGCGAACTTCGTCGAATTACTTTTCGGGTTTGCTATAGCGTTTATACCCATATTTCAGGTAATTAGTTTAAAAATATGATGAAAGGATGGTGCCGGAATCGGGCGCTTTCAATTCGTGAACGCCCCGCAACCCTTCCTATTTTTAAATTCTCTTTGCGTTTTACCAGTCTGATTCTATGCAGGAAAAAAAGGCAGCCCTTATTTTGAATGATGGAACCGCAGTGTACGGCTCCGGATTCGGCTTCCCTTCCGTGCGCACCGGCGAACTCGTTTTCAACACCTCAATGCAGGGCTACCAGGAAAGCCTCACGGACCCTAGCTACGCGGGCCAAATCCTGCTCGCGACCTACCCGCTCATAGGCAATTACGGGATAAGCGCCTACTCGTTTGAAAGCAAAAAAGTCCACGCAGAAGGCTACGTAGTCCGGGAGCTCTGCGCTGAAGGCGAGCACAGGGACTCGGTGAAAAGTTTGGACTCTTTCCTGAGGGAGCACGAAAGGCCCGGAATCCAGGGGGTGGATACGCGCTTCCTGGTGCGCAAAATCCGCACCAGCGGGGTCATGCCCGCGATGATTGCGGTCAGCGAATCCCATCTCAACATGAAGGAGCTTCTCGAGAACCTGAAATTCGATTACGAAAGCATAGACTTCATAAAGAACATCACGGTGAAAAAGCCCGAATTTTACGGCGACAAGAAAGCGAAGAGGAAAGTGGTGCTTATAGATTACGGAGCTAAGATGAACATGGTTAATGAGCTGGTGAAGCGCGGCCTCCAGGTGATTGTGGTCCCGGCTTACGAAGAAGAGAAAACGATACGCTCCTTCGAGCCCGATGGAATAATCCTGTCCAACGGCCCCGGCAACCCGGCAATACTGGAGCACGCGCACAAAGCGATACGCGGGCTGAAGGATTACCCGATTTTCGGAATCTGCCTGGGCAACCAGCTCATTGCGCACGCGTTCGGAGGGGACACTTACAAATTGAAATTCGGCCATCGCGGAGTGAACCACCCCGTGATAAACTTGAAAGACGGGAAAGTGAGAATCACCACTCAAAATCACGGATTCGCAGTCGGAAAAATACCCAGAGATTTCGAGATGACCGAGAAGAACGGGAACGACGGGAGCGTGGAGGGGCTTGAACATAAAGACGGGCACATATTCACGGTGCAGTACCATCCGGAAGCCACTCCGGGACCGCATGATTCAAAATTCCTTTTCGACAAATTCGTGAAGATGCTTGGGTGATTGATTGGGAAGTATATTAATCCATAACCGTCCGGTACTGTGCCGGTATAAAGAATGCAAAAGAAGAGAGGATATACCTCTTGCATACATGGGACATCCCAAGGGCGGTGCTGTTTTCTTTTTCAGATGCATAGACCCAATTAAAGAATGTGCATCTCAACTCAGCGGAATGGATGCATCGCATGCAACAGAAGCAGGACAAAGAGAACAACGCGTCTCCATAATCTGCAAATGCGAAATGAGCCGGGAGGAGCTGATTAAACTGAAGACGCAATCCACGGCAGATCACCGTGCGAGGGGCGTTCAGTCCGAACCGCAACTGTTCGACCTGGAACCGAAAATTAGAGTAATCAGAGCATCCAAAGAGGTGGTTGAATGAAGAACTTCCTTTCAATGAACGATTTGGAGAAAAAGGATATTGAAAAGATATTCGAAATGGCCGACAAGCTCGGGGCCGAAAGCTTCTTCCCGAAGCCCAAGTGCGCCGGCCTTCTTTTCGACAGGCCGAGCACACGCACCCGCGTCTCCTTTGAAGTGGCGCTCCGCGAACTTGGGTTGCATCCGATCTATTTGGACTACGTTTTCTCCCAACTCGCGCGCGGGGAAAAAATAGAAGATACCGGAAAGGTGCTCAGCAACTATGTGGGAATAATAATCGCGAGGTTGCACAAGCACGAGATGCTCAACCGCCTCGCTGCCTCCTCCTCGGTCCCTGTGATAAATGCGGCAACCGATCTGGAGCACCCCTGCCAGGCTTTAGGGGACTTGTACACTTTGCGGCAGAAGGGGCTTTTGAAAAGCGGGACGAAAATCGCGTACATAGGCAACCCGTCCACCAATGTGGCGAACGCATTTCTGCTCGGCGCGGAAAAATTCGCGCTTGACCTGTTTTTCATAGCCCCGCGCGGCTATTCCCCCAACCCAGCATACGCGAAAAAAGCCAAAGTCCTCAACAGCTTCGAAGCCAAAGCCGACGTCGCATACGTGAATTCCTTCGACACCGGCGAGGATGATTTGAAGATGTTCCTTCCGTTCCAGCTAGACGCTGAAAAGATGAAAAAGCTGGGCGCCAAATACTCTATGCACCCTCTCCCGGCCTTCCGCGGGGTGGAAGTGAGCGACGAGGTGCTTGATTCCAAGAATTCGCTTGCATGGGAGCAGGCGAAGAACAAGGTCGCGGTGCAGAAGGCGCTCATGCAATACCTGCTAGGTTAGATGCAAATGGAAAAAACAAGGGCAAAACCCAGGGCAGTGCTCATAATAGGCTCGGGCCCGATAGTGATAGGGCAGGCCGCCGAGTTCGATTACTCCGGAACCCAGGCGTGCAGGGCGTTCAGGGAAGAAGGAATCAAAACAATTCTGGTGAATTCCAACCCAGCGACAATACAAACTGACAAGGAAATAGCCGACGCCATTTACATAGAGCCTTTGAACGCGGAATTTTTGGAAATAATAATAGAGCGCGAAAAGCCGGACGCGATTTTCGGGAACGCAG
>JBAZLI010000047.1 GCA_041650355.1 Candidatus Micrarchaeia archaeon
GTTATTTTTCTGGACGTTGCGAGGAACGAGAGCCTGTGCCTCGAGAATATCAGCATCAGCGAAGAATACCCGAAGATGAGGTCCGCGGCCAGCACCACTGCGAAACCGATTCCTACTTTCAGGTACAGGTGGAACGGCACGATGGAGCAGAGCACGAAAAGCGCGTAAATTATTCCGGCCAGCCAGAGCGAGGGCTTCATCCCTATGAGCATCGGAAGCGTCTTGGACTTGCGGGCGCGGGCGTCGCCCTCCACGTCCTCGCATGTCTTCACTATCTCGCGGGCGAGCCCTGCCAGGAACCCCATGAGCGCTATGAAGATGTTGGGCGCGCTGAGCACCGGGCTTACTGCGAGGTTGCCGAACAGGAAAGGTATGCCCATGGTGAACGCGATGTACAGATTCCCGGCCAGCGGAAGGTCCTTGAGCTTCGCGTTGTACAGCAGCGCGAGCGCGTTTATCGCGAGCGTGAGGATGAATATCTGCATGCTGATTAAATAGGAAAGCACGGTCGCGCCTGCTAGCGAAACCGCGGCCAGCGCGAGGGCGAAGTTGGGAGTGAGCTCGCCGCTCACGAGCGGGCGCCCCTCCTTCTTGTTTATCCTGTCGGTTCTCATGTCCAGCAAATCGTTGAGCGCGAACGCGGCCATCTCGCTGAGCACCGGGACCATGAGGGAAATGAGGAGCACCAGGGTGAACGCGGGAATCCCGCTGGAAGCTATCACTTCGGCTATGAAAACCGAGAGGGCGAACATGAGCGCGTGCTCGAACCGCACGAGCCTCAGGACAGCGGAGAGGGTTGTGAGCAAGCCCGGCCCGCGTGAGAGGGGCTTCTCGTACTTGGATTTTTTGAGCCTGGCGCTCGGAAGCGGGATTTTGCCCCCGCCCATCTCAGGGCTGAGGCTGGTTATCTTCCATCCTTTTTCGGTCGCCATGGTTGATACTAATAGGGCTTATTTTAAAAATTTTGCCCATGAATTTTCCTCCATGTTTCTTCACACATATATGCCATACGCTTTCGGGGGCATCCAGACGCCCCTGGAAAAGAGCAGGGTGGTGATAATACCGGTTCCCTACGACGGGACCACCACCTTCAGGGCCGGTTCGAGGGATGGGCCGCACGCGATGATAGTCGCGAGCAGGGCGTTCGAGGATTACGACATGGAGCTGGGCAAGGAACTTGCTTACGAATTGGGGTTTCACACCACGGACGAGGTCGAGCCTGACACCGGTTCCCCGCTTGGGATGGTGGGCAGGGTGCAGGAAGCGGTTGAGGCTGCGCTGGAATTGAAGAAATTCCCGGTTGTTTTCGGAGGCGAGCACACAATCACGCTCGGAGCGGTGAGGGCGTTCGGAAAGCGCTACAAGGAATTTTCAGTCCTTCAGATAGACGCTCACGGGGATATGAGGGCGCAGTATGAGAATTCCCCGTACAACCACGCGTGCGTGATGAGGCGCATACGGGAGGAGAAGTGCGTGAAGAACGCGGTGCAGGTCGGCGTGCGGTCGCTGTGCAAGGAGGAGACGGAATTCATAGAAAAGGCTGGGATTGGAGAATACATTTACTACGATAACAAATTTGATACGAAGAAAATAGTTTCCCAGCTCGGGGAAAACGTTTACATAACCGTGGACCTGGACGGATTGGACCCGAGCATAATGCCTGCGGTCGGGACTCCTGAGCCCAACGGGCTTTTGTGGGAGCAAACGATGGGGCTTCTCAGGGAAGTGACGCGCAAAAAAAAGATAATCGGATTTGACGTGAACGAATTGTGCCCGCTGGCCGGGAACCCTGCGAGCGACCTGGTTGCCGGGAAGCTCGCGTACAAGCTCATAGGCTACTCGTTCTTCCCAAAATGAGCTTGGAAATACCCGAGCGAGGCGTTCTGGAATTCCCGCTGGCTTGGAATGTTGAAATCAGCCATGCACCTGAGCATGTACGGGTGCGGGGAAAAGTGCGCGACGCTCGCCACGTATTCGAACATGTATTCGGTGGAAGTGAGCCATGTGCGCGCGTCCATTCCTGCGCGCTTGAACTGGTCCGTGAAGAGTTTGGAGGAAAGCGCGTAGTCCTTGCTCAGCAGCTTCCCTTGCAGGTTTTCCTGGATGAATGAGAAGCTGATTTTTATCTTTTCGTTTTTCCCGGTGAGGAGGTTTTTCGCGGCTTTTTCCGCATCCGCCGATATGGTTACTCGGCCTTCAGGGCTCATGCCCATTTTATATTCGGATTTTTCGAAATGCGCCAGAAGGAAGGAGGAGAAGAATTCCTTGCCTTCCTGCCTAGCTACTGATTTGCCCAGGAGCATAAGCCTTGAGCCCAGGAAGAATATGGAGCGCGTGGCGCCGTGCGCAAATCCCGAGGGGAGCTTCCCGCCGTTGAGCGCAAGGGCCTGGAAATATGAAACAGGCGTCGCGAACGGGGACTTGGGCTCGAACATGGGCTGAACGAGGAGCTTCGGATACTCTATTGTCGAATAAGCTGAAATCGGAAATGAGGTGAAGGAAGGAGCTATTGATCTGGAATGCCCGAGGCGCGCCAAATCGTCGGCTTGCATGCGCTCAAGAAGCGAACGGTATCCGGAGCTTGATTTCGCCTTGTCGCAGAGGATGCACATCTGCACCACTCAGGAATTTCCCTCGGCCTCATTTATCTCGAGGTCCTTTATCTCCGGGATTGTGCTCTTCACCGCCACCGTGAGCCGGGTCTTCTTCACCTGCGCGTCGGGCTGGCCCTTTTTCATTAGAACTACTGCCTTTTCGCCTAAGAGCGAGGCAGTGCCCTGGATGTCCAGGTCCTTCACAAGCTCGCTCACTTTCTCCGCAGGCGATTCGAAAACGTCGCAGAGCTTCAGATTGTACCGGATGTTCTTGTCTGCCAGCGGATGGTTGAAATCCATGAGCACGCGGCCGCTGTTCACGCTTTTCACCAGGCCGTTGAGCGTCCCGAACTCGGTCTCGAGCTGGATTATCGCGCCAGGGTAGGGGTCTATCTCCTTCCTGTGGAATTCGCTGAGCGAGAAAACCTTGAGCCTGGACGGGTCGCGGCTCCCGAACGCCTTTTCAGGGGAAAGCGTGAACTCCTTCTGCTCTCCTTTCTTCATTGCGGTTATCGCATCGGCCATGCCCGGAACAATGTAGTCGAAGCCGAACACTATGAGCATGCTCCCCTCCTTGCCATGGATCTCCTTGGCTATCTCGCCGCTCGTGCTGTCGAAGACGTTGCCTGCGTCGTCATAGCCCGTGTACTCTATCCTTACGAAATCCCCTTTCTTGACCATCAGATTCACCTGGCATCATGCCAATCGTTTTAAATCGTATGCTTTAAGAATAAAGATGTTTTATTCTATTTAGCAAATGAGTTTTTAAGGCTATAGCAAACCGCCCGGGTTTTTTCGGCACTTCCAGCCGGATTGCGGTTCGGAAGGTAATGGGATGGATGTTTCGGAACTGACCAAAAAGGAGAACCTGTACAAGATAGGCGCGGTAGTGCTCGTGCTGGTATTCGTGTTGGAGATGTTCTCCATGAACTTCTTCAGCACAAATTCAGGCGGAAGCAACAACGAAACTCCTGGGCAGGTGGAGGGGGAAGTGATGGCGCGCGCCCTTGTAGCAGGCTACCAGCCCTATATAGTCACGAGCCTCAAGGACGATTCGCAGCTCTCTTCAATCAGGGGCATATCCGGCGTGGAGGACGTGATGAAGAACGCGCAGGGCTACGTGGTCTCGGTGGGGAATGAGGAGGACGTGGTGCCTGTGTACGCGAAGCTCCTGGAGATGAACGTGAGCGGGCGCGCGAACGCGGTGCTCTCGCTCCCGGAGGAATTCAACGTGAGCGACGGGACCAACAGCCAGACGGTCGGCGGAGCCGAGATAAGCTCGAAACTCGAGCCTATATTTGATATAGGAGACAACATCACCATACAGGTGTTCGTGAGGGCCCGGGAAGGAGTGGTTGTGGCGTACGGGACGGTCAATGTGGTGCCTTCGCTCAAGGAGCTCAGGAAGAACGCCACCGTGGTGGCGCTCGTTGGCTCGGAAACCTTGATAAATGTGCCCTGGGAACAGAGGCATTCGATAAACCCGGAGCTTGAAGCGATCCGGGCAAAGTACGGCACTGGCAATGTGACGTACACTGCAAGGGATTACGTGACCGGGGCGCTCGCAGGGGCGAAGCCGGCTTATGTGACTCTGGTGAGCGGGGATACCATCTTTGTGGGGAATTTCACCAACCAGGGCCAGGTGCTCCTGGACGTCCAGAACGCGACATTCCCGGACTCGCTGCTGGTGGTGAAGGGGAGTGCAGACGAGTTAGAGAATTTCACGAGGGATTACATTTACAGGTACAACGTGAGGCTCGAGGGAGCGAGCCAGCCCATATTCGTCGCGCTGGAAAGTTCCGGGGAATACGCGGCCGGGGACGTGGTGGAGGTGCTGGTTTCCGCGTACGCGATAAAGGACAGGATCACTTCAGTTGAAACGATACGGGAGGCTTGAGTTAGGACTATTCTGGTTTAGGATTTGAATTAAGATTATAGATTATTCTAGTTTAGGGCTTAGATAGTTTAGGCTGATTAGGCTGGTTCTTGGAAACCGAATTGAGCATCGCGTCCTCCTGGTTCCCGTTGGGGGGCTTCTGCTCATTCCCCCCATCTTCCTTTTCAAGGACTTTCTCCCCGAGCTTCACGCCCACGATTTTGGAAAGCCCGTCTGCGCCCCTGCTGACTCCGAAAACCGCGCTCGCGAAAGTCATCACGGTATCCTTGTGCGTAACTAGTATGAACTGGCTGCTCCTAGACATCCCGGTTATCAGCTTGGCCAGGTCCTTCGCGTTCTGCTGGTCGAGCGCCGAGTCCACTTCATCAAGCACGTAGTAGGGGGAGGGCTTCACGAACTGGAGCGCGAATATGAGCATGAGCGTCACGAGGGACTTTTCCCCTCCTGAGAGGGATTCGAGCGCGATTTCCTTCATTCCGCGCTTGAGCTTCAGGTGCAATCCACTTTCGAAAGGCTCGTTCGGCTTGTCCAGGTAAAGGTAGCCTTCCCCGACCTGCGGGATGTGCTTGAACATCTTCTTGAAATTGTCGTTCACCGCGTAGAACGTCTTGAAGAACGCATCCTTCTTCCTGGAGTCTATCTCCTCGACCATGCGCATTATGGCCTGCTTCTCTGAATCCAGCGTGGCCATCTTGTCCCGGACGTCCCCTACTTCGGCTTTTTTCTTTTCGTAAAGCTCTATGGACGCAAGGTTCACGGCCTGGTTCTGGTTGAGGAACGCCTCGGCTTCCTTCATGAGCTTGGTGAGCTCCTCTTTCCCCTTGTCCAGGAAAACGAAATCCCTGAATGAATCGAATTCGGCCTTCAAATCTACGAGCTTGGTCTCGGCAGTGACTTTTTTGAGGTTGAGGGATTCCTGCTCCCTGGAAAGCTTCTGGTGCTCCGAAAGGAGCGTGCCCCTCTGCCTTCCCAGCTCCATTATCGCGGCTTCGGATTCCTTCATCTTCTTGAAAAGCGCTTCAAGCCCCTTGCTCGTGGAAGCGAGCTCGGCTTCCTTCTTCTCTAGCTCAATTCTCTGGCTGGAGAGCCTCCTCTCCAGCTCCGAAATTTTGGACACTGAGGCGTTCCTTTCCTCGCCGAGCTCCTTCTGCCTGAACTCAAGCTTGCGGAGCCCGGTTTTCCTCAACTCCAGCTCCCCGGACAGCCCGGCCTTCCTCGCGTCCAGCGAAGAGAGCTTCGCGACCAGCTCGGTGTGCTTCCTGTTCTTCTCGTCGCTCTGCTTCGCGAGCTGCGCCTCCTCTTCCTGGAGCGCCCTCTCGTCGGAATTTATTTTCTCGGAAAGCGCGAGCGCATCCTCCTCGAGCGCGCCTTTTTTAGCCGCAACGCTTTTCATCCTTGATGAGAGCTCGATTATCTCCTGCCTCCTCTTCTCCGCCTCCTCCTTCTCGCGCCTCGCCTTCTCGTCCTCGCCCTTCATCCCTGAAAGCTCCACTTCCAGGGACTTCATGTGCACCTCTTTCTCGGCGCGCATGTTCCGCACCGAGGACATGCGTTCGCGCAGCTGGGACAGCCCGTCTGTTTCAGCCTGGCGAAGGGCTTTCAGCTCGCTGAGCTCTGAATCCAGCTTCGCGAGCGCGCTCGCGGCCGCGATTCCTGTCGACATCTTCCCTCCGGTTATCACCCCGGACCTTTCGAAAAGCTCGCCATCGAGCGTGACCATCCTGTATTTTCCCAGGCCTATCTTCTTGGCCTCTTCCATGCTCTGCACTAGGAGAGTTTCGCCGAAAGCGTACTCCACCGCCTTGGCGATTTTGCTCTCGTATTTTATGAAATCCGAAAGCGGCCCGAGCCCTTCAGAAGCTGAAATCGAGGAAGTCTTTATCTCCTTCAGGGGTATGAACGTGGCCCGCCCCACCCCCGCCTCCTTTATGCGCGAAATCATTTTCGTTGCGATGTTCGCGTCCGAAACCACGATGTGGAGCAGCCGCGCGCCGGCCGCCGCCTCTATCGCGAGCGCGTACTTCGCTTCGAAGCTTATGAGGTCCACGAGCGCGCCGTGCACCCCGGAGCTTTTCTCCTTGGCCTGGTTTACGAATTCGATTATGGAGCTTGATGCGAGGCGCGGGTTCTGGGCGCGCAGCGCCGCGATTTTCTCGCGCAGGGTCAGGGTTTTGCGCTCCATGTCGGCGATGGAAGCGTTGGATTCCTTCTCCTGCTCGAAAAGCGCCTCGAGCTCTGCCTTCGCGCCCTGCACCTCTTTCGCAAGGATCTCGATTTCGCTCCTGAGCCTGGCTTCCTTTTCCGCATTGTCCACTGTGGAAAAATCCAGGGAGCGCCCCTTTTCCGAAACGAGCTGCTCTGCCGCTTTTATTTCCCCCTCCATGCGTATGATTTCCTCGCGCCTTTTCCCGAGTTCTGCTTTCTCGTCGGACACGAGCTTCCTGAGCCTGGACTCGCTCATCACTTTCGCGAACGCCTCGGCCTGGGGCCTGAGGGAATTGAACTCCTCCTCGGCTTTCTTCAGTTCGGCTTCCTTCTTTTTCGCCTCCTCGGAATCGCGCTTCGCCTCGGCCTTGAGCTGAGCGGCTTCGGCCTCGAGCTTCGCCACTGAGCGCTTCTTCTCCTCGAGCTCCTGCTCGTCCTTCCCTATGGAAAGGCGCAGGGCCTCGAGCTCCCTGGTGAGGGCGCTCTGCTTCTGCCTCGCCTCTATCTCCCTGAGGAAGCCGCCCTTCTCCTCCTCGGAGCGCTTTATCCTCCCGTCCAGCTCATCCATGTCTGCCTGCTTCCGTTTCAGCGAGGCGTCAACTTTCTGGTAATCGTTTATGGCGCGCTCGAGCTCGGAGGTGAGCCGGTCTATCTCCTTTTTTATTATCGAGCCGCGCGCGCTGGCAAACTGCTTCCTCTGCTCGTTGTACTTTATCGCCACTTCGCGCTCCTTCTCGAGTTCGTTGAGCATCCCTATCTTCTCGCCGAGGACCAGGTTGGCCTCCCTTAGGCGCAATTCCACCACTCCGAGGTTGCCCATGGCCTCGCGCTTCTTGTCCTCGAACTCCGAGATTCCCGCGACGCTGTCT
>JBAZLI010000048.1 GCA_041650355.1 Candidatus Micrarchaeia archaeon
ATGCAGGGCACCTTTTCGCGCTTAACGAGGCCAGGAAACTGTGCGATGTCCTGGTGGTCGTGGTTGCGCGCGATGAGCTGGTGCTCAAGAATAAGAAGAAGCTCGTGCACCCCCAGGAGTACAGGGCCGCGATGGTGGATTTCCTCAAGCCCGTGGACGTCGCGCTTTTGGGCGGCAGGGATTACATGGAAACCGCGGGGAGGGTTAAGCCGGATGTGATAATTTACGGATACGACCAGAAGGAACTGGAAACTCCGGGAATCGAGGTTGTGAAGCTGAAGAAGCGCATACTCCCTGAGAAATTCAAGACGAGCAAGATAATAGAAGCGCTGGGCCTGTAGGTGTTTTCATGGAACTGAAGATTGTGGAGGTTGAAATTCCTTCAAATGCGAACGTTATTTTCGGGCAGGCGCACTTCATAAAAACGGTTGAGGATTTGTACGAGGCGCTTGCCGAAAGCTCGCCTTCGCTGAAATTCGGGTTCGCCTTCTGCGAGGCTTCCGGAAAAAGGCTGGTGCGGAGCGACGGGAACGATAAGGAATTGATTTTGCACGCGGAGAAGGAGGCGCTCAAAATCGGGTGCGGGCACTCATTCATCATATTCCTCAGAGACGGGTATCCAGTGAACGTGCTGAACAGGGTGAAACAGGTTGCTGAGGTTGTTAATATATTCGCGGCTTCGGCGAATCCCATAAAGGTAATTATTGCTGAGGAGAAGGACGGGCGCGGCGTGCTCGGAGTGATAGACGGGCAGGTTCCTCTGGGCGTGGAGAAGGAGGAGGACAGGGAATGGAGGCACGAGCTGCTCAGGAAAATCGGGTACAAGCGATGAACATCGCCGAATGACCGTTCGATCGTTGTCGACGCTTCGACGACGTGCATTCGCCATTCAGGCAAATGCGGCGATGAATCCCAAAAACACAACGTCGCAAGCTCCGGATTTTTGGGATAAAGTTTATATAGGTGAGTGGAAAAAGAAAATAGAGGGACCGGATATGATATTTGGCTTAAAATTCGAAAGCAGAGAAGAGGAGAAGCCAGTCGAGGAGATAGTGACCGATTTCGCCAAATTCGTGAAGACCAGGGAGGCGAAGGAATTCACGGAGAAATGGAGCAAGAAGAAGAAATACAAGAAAGTCGGCATAACCGAACTGCTTTTCATAGTGTGGAATTCCCAGGGCACCAAGGGAAACAAGGCGGTGCTCAGGAAAGCGAATGAGATACTGGAGAAGCTCGGGGGCGAGGGGGAATGGTTCTCCTTCCTGAGCGGGCTGAAACTGATGCCCGAGAGGATGAAATAGATGGATGCGGACGAGGAGAAAATCAAGAAGGGGATATGCCCCGCCTGCGATTCGAAGCTGATATACCAGGAAGGGTGCAAGCAGTGCCCTGCCTGCGGATGGACAGCGTGCTCTGTAGGCTGATTTTTAAATATTTATTAACAGAATAATTAATCTCGTCAGACTATGTGAAATCATGCTTTATGGTTTTTGTTGCGTCTGCCCCGGTTGGATTCTTCGACGCGTCGAAGAATGCCCGAGGCTTTCGCTTCGCTCAAGCCCCGGTAGCTCAGTTGGTAGAGCGACTGACTGTTAATCAGTAGGCCAGAAGTTCGAATCTTCTCCGGGGCGCTCTATTCTTTATTGCTTCGCGGCTTCAGTTTTGAGCATCGGAGAGAAGTCTTCGATTTATCGAAGACTCAGATCTCCGGGGCGAAAACTAATTTTGCAGATAAAGGAAAACAACTAAGCAAACCGGATGAACAATTCATCCAAGCGTGGTTAGGGCACTATCCGGTAAACGAGGTTGCCCTCGTGCACTTTTCCGCCCAGCTTTATCGCGACATCGTCTCCGGCTCCGGCGGATTCCACCTTCGCGTGGTTGACCTCCATGGACTGCACGATTTCCTCAAGGACTACACTGCTGTCGCTGTGCTCCACGGAAATCCTGTCTCCCACCCTCAATGTGCCGCTCATCCTGAGCGCCGCGACTCCGGCCTTGCCGAAATAGTGCGCCACGCTGCCCACAAGTTCCTTTGGCATACGAGCACCGTACAGCACTACGCCCTAAAATAGATAAACCTTGGCTTTTTTTTGCGGATTTACGGGCTTTGCTGCTGTGCGCTGGCGCGCATTCCACAGGATTAGATTAGTTTTTCTTCCTCATTTTGCCTGAAAGCAGATGGCTTACTGAGCCGACAACCGCGAAAATGGCCGCGTTCACCAGGATGTTAACCAGGAAAAGAATCCAGAGCGTGAGGTCCGAGCCGGTAGAGATGCCGAAAACCGGATGCCCGGTCGCCTTGCTCAGGAAGCTCGCGAGTATGAAAACTATTGTGGAGAGGGCACCTGCGATTCCGGACTTCTTCGCAGTTTCGATTAATGCTTCCCGGGAGGCCCAGGCGAAGTAGAAGACAATGAGCAATCCGAGCAGGGAAAACACTACGTTAATCGGGGAATAGGTGGAGAGGGGTTCTGCAAAACCGGCAAGAATCAGGAGCGCTTCCGCAATAGAGAGAACAGCTATAATTCCGCAGAGTGTTTTGAATTCCATGCAGTTTTGTTTCCTCCTGCATTTAAAATCATTATGATAGATTTAAATAACTTTATGTTAGATATATACAACAATATGTTAGAAGCGAATAACATAGGGGGATGAAAATGGTTGGGAATCTGAAAAAAATAATAATAGTGCTTGCTGCGGCGGTGGTCGCTACTGCGATAGCGAACGTTGCGCTCGTGCTTGCGCTTCCGAATCTGGACAAAAGCGTGGCAACCGTGGCGGGCGCGGTGGTCGCTGCCATGGCTGCGGTCTTCACGCTCCGGTACTTGCAGAGGAAAGAGGATGGAGTGCTTCAGGACGAGCGCACCAAGAAGGTACACAACGCGGCGATGGCGTACTCTTGGTGGCTGACTTACGTGCTGATAGCGATATTGCTCTGGGTGAATTACCTCAAGCTGGCCAAGGTGGAGCTCGAGAGCGCGCTGTCGCTCATGTTCTTCTTCATGGTAGCGACGTACACGCTCGCCAAGTGGTGGCTGTCCAGCAGGGGCGATGCCTGATGAGGACGCGGATGAAGGAAATGAGGGCGAGGAAGGACTTGACCCAGGAGGAGCTCGCGAAAAAGACAGGGGTGAGGCGCGAGACCATAGTTTTCCTCGAGCAGGGGAAGTACAATCCGTCCCTCGAGCTTGCCTACCGGGTGGCGAAGGTCCTGGGCGCTAAAATAGAGGAGGTTTTCATATTCGATTGATTTTTCTGTGGTTTTTAAAATAGTTCTGCAGAAAGCCAATTGCGCCCCCGTATTCCAACCTGGATAAGATACGGCCCTCCGGAGGCTGAGATTCGGGTTCAAAAGTGAGTGCTGAAAATCCCGACGGGGGCGAAAAATAGCCGGTATGTTTTTCAATACGAAAAGAAACGACGCGAAGGATGGGAGCATGAAGGCGGATGTTGCCGTAGTTGGCGCAGGATTCGCAGGGCTTGGCCCGGCTTACTATATCAGGGAGAGCGGGCTGGACGTGCTGATTCCGGCCTTGCTGAATATTCAGGTGAGGGAGCGGGTGCTTAAAGCTTACGCGGATATTGCTAGAACAGATTAAACGGGATGATGAAATGGGAAAGAGCAAAAAGGACCTTTCAAGGCAGAAAACGAATCTGAAGAAGCGGCTGGAGGAGCTGGAGGCGAAAGCCAAGTTCGACCCGCTCATGAGGAACAGGGAAATCCACGAAGAAATCGCGAAGGTGAAGAAGAAGCTCGCAGAGTGCGAATAGCATGTGTCGGGCATTTTCCTGATTCTGGCTTTTGCGGCAATGCTCTTTGGCGGGTGCGCGTAGGGGAAACCCGGGAACCAGTGCAATCAGGAAGAAATTTAGCCGAAGTTCCAGAGCGCGGCCTGCTGCTGGCAGTTGAACTGCTCTGCGGCGCACATCTGCCCGGGGAACTCTACGTCGCTGTATATGACGAAATAGTTGTTCCTGCTCCAGTCTATCGGGTCGGTTTCCAGGCCAGATTGGGAAACCGTGGCCTGGAGCTCGCCGCCGCTTATGTGCGGGCCGGTGCCCTGCTCCCACAAAACCACGCCTCCGCTGGTTATTTTTGCATTAGTCACGCTGAGCGCGGTCCTTCCGCGCGAATAAGTCGCAGTAAGGGGTATGAACAGGCTCTCCTCGCTTGCGTCGGTTACCGAATCTATTATCGCGGGCCCGGATGAGATGGTGTATTCAACGCTCCGTATCACGTTGTCATTGGACGTGTATTTTATCTCGTAATCCACTTTGTAAACTCCGTACGCGACAACTGCGCGCGGGTCGCCTGGAATCGGGGAGATGTAGGTGTGGCTCACGTAAACGTCGCTGCCTGTCTTGGTGATGGTGGGCGGGGCGTTCACCACGTACACGGTCGTGCTGTCGGTGGAGGTTGCGCCGCTGTCGTCGCTGACCGTCAGAGTGAGCGTGTATGTTCCGGTGTTCGCATAGGTGTGGGACGCAGATTCGAAACCCGTGGTTTCAGCGGTTCCGTCCCCGAAATTCCACGAAACGGACTGGATTCCGCCGTCAACATCGTAGGAAAGGAACGGGCTGAACCACGACTCTTCGCTCCTGTAAGCGGTTACGGGGTCTCCTGCATCTGCAACCGGGGGCGAGTTGGGCTTGACCACCAGGTTCACGGTTGTGGTGTCGGATGCGCCCATATTGTCCAGAACGGTTAATGTGATTGGATAGATTCCTGGTGACGAGTATTGATGGTAAACTTCGCGGCCGGATTCGGATTCGCTCCCGTCTCCGAAATCCCACGTGCAGCTGTAATATGCTCTATTAGGGTAATCCGGATCGCTGGAACCGTAGCAGTCTAAAGTGACCCACTCGAGCTTCATCGGATTGAGGGTGCTTGCATTTATTGCCGCGAGCGGAGGCTGGTTGGGAACGAGGTCAACGGAGGTTTCGGCATCATTGTTGGAACGCGTGATTTCAGTAACGCTGGAAAGCGGGTCCACCACTGCGGAAAGAGTGTAATCCCCTGGGGAATAGGATGAGTTGAGCGCAACGTAATGGCTCACGCTTGAATTGGCGCCCGCGGCCAGGGAAGAGATGGATTGCTCGCCAACAATCGAGCCGTCTTTCAATATGCGCACTAGGAAGTTATGGGCTGGCGCTGTGCCTATGTTGCGCACGGCTGCGGTGAAACGGGCCACAGAGCGGTATGCTGGAGCCGAGGGAATGGCCACGGTCTGCGTTTCTGGAGTGATGGAAATCGCTAGGTCCGGAAGCTGGGCGTTGAGCGCGAGCGTGCCCGCGTTGTTTCCAAAATCAAATTCGTATATTGATTTGGAGGGGTTGGCTCTCGCCATAACTATGGGATTGGCGGCTATTCCGGAAGGCACCTTCCAGACCAGGCTCTGGGTGGATTTGGCGCCGGCGGAAATGGAAGAAACTGTCTTGGAGCCTATTTCGGTTTCGGCGCCGGAGGGGGAGAGGTAATAGAACGTGATTTCAGCGTTCGATGCTTTCGCTTTCCCAATGTTGCTCACATTGGCCTTTAAGGTCACGTTGCTCCCAACGCGCACTGCGCCCAAAATCCAGATGTCTGCGCCTGAAATTTCCAAATCAGGGAGCATGATTTCAAGGCTTTTCTCGGCTTCGTTGTTGGAGTGGTTGCTTTCAATTATGGATTTCTGGGAATTCACTTCCACGAGGAATTTGGCGTTCTTGGTCCCAGATGGGACCGTCCAGTCCAGGGAAACCTGCTCGCTTCCCTTCGATGAGAGCTTCTTTATGAGCGCCTGGCCGATTGGAGCATAGGGCGCGCCGTCCGCGGAAATATAGAATTTCACTGAGATGTTTTCCGCGAGGAGGGCCCCCTGGTTCCGTATTTTCGCATACACTTTCACCTTTTCCCCGGTTGTGGGGCCGGACGGGGCGAAATAGACGGACGAGGCGTTTATGGAAAGGTCCGGATAGATTGCGTTTATGGCTATGTCCTTGAATGCGATGTTGTTGTTTTTGGACTGCTCGGCGATGGAGTTTTCAGGGTCTATTATCACTGCCACCGGGAAGCTCCGGATATTTTGCGGAACCTTCACGGTGAGCTTCGCCTGCTGGGCGGAATTCGGAGAAATGTTTAGCCTGATTTCGCCGAGCACGTCCCCTTCAACCGTAACTTCCCTCTTTTTGCCCAGCATGCCTTCCAGTATCGCGCTGGAAAGCGGATCTTTGGAAGGCGGAAGTTCGTGCTCCTCGGTCTCTTCCTTGCTTTCGGAATAGAAATGGGAGTTTTTCACATTCAGGAACCGCACTTTTATGTTGCGCACCGTGGTCGGGCCTGAGTTGTAAATCTTTGCGGCAAGGATGAGGGAATCCCCTGTTTTCGGCGATGAGGGGGCATAGGTGAGATTGCCCGGGGATATTGCCAGGTCCGGAACTGAAGCACTCAGGGAAATCGTCTGCCTTGCCTCGTTGTTGTTCTCGTCGCTTTCTATCATGGTGTTGAAAGGATCTGCGGAAACTTCAACATCGAAGTCCTTGGGCAGCGGGATTGAGTACGTTATGTATCCTTTCGAGCCCGGGGATATGGAAGAGATTGTTTTGTATGTGGTGTTGGTTCCGTAAGCGATTTTCACTTTCACGCTGGATGCCTTGGCTGCGCCCGCGTTGCCCACGTATATTTTCAGGTCGGCCTGCATTTTCCCGCTGGATTCCCTGAGGACGTATGTTATGTCGCTCTGGGTGATGAGGAGATCCGGCCTGAGCTGGGAATTGTAGTAGATACGCGCGAACGCGTTGTTGTTGCTTTCATTCTGCTCGCGTATGCTGTTTTCAGAATCCACAACCGCGCTTATGGTGTAGTTGCCAGGAGCTCCCGGCGGAGGGCATACGAAGGTGGATGTGCTTGATCCTGAGGCGCTGATTGAGGAAATTATTTTCTTCTGGGGCTGAGAGGAGCCTGCGCAGAAAATGTCCAGGCTTGCGTTTGAGGCTTTTGCCTGCCCCGAATTCCTTACCACCACCTTCACAGTGACGTTTTTGTCAACTGTCAGGTTGGTGGGGCTCAGGGAAATGTTGGAGATGTAAAGCTCTGGGAGGGAGTCCAGTGTCTTGAACGTGTAGTCCAAAGAGCCTTCTGTAGATCCTGAGCTGTTTTTGCACTTGAGCATGTAATGGTAGAGGGTGCTGCTCTTCAGGTTGGTGAGTTTCACTCCGTGCGAGTATGAAGCGGTGTAATTGGTTGCTGTTCTCCCGTATGTTGAATTTTCGCCGTAAACGATTTGGGCCGTGCAGTTCGCGTCGGTCTGCCAGGTTATGTACGCGGAGGTGGTGTTAGGGGCCGCGGATATGGATGTGAAATCCACTGCGGAAGCTGCGCCCAGAAGCATTATGAGAATGAGGGATTTTTTCATAGCATCACCCGACCGAAGCGCCGTTCAGCGCGTTCAACCTGCACACGTTGGAT
>JBAZLI010000049.1 GCA_041650355.1 Candidatus Micrarchaeia archaeon
TATGTCTTCGTCCCTGGATTCGAGCGAGGATTTCACGCTGAACCAGTAGCTCAGGAGCGATATGAACGTTATTATGAATATCGTGGATGCGATTATCGCGTCGAAGCTGAAATACTGGCCCTTCTTCCGGCGCTTTTGTAGGTTCATCATGTGCATCCCTGCGAGAGAAGTATTCTGCTTCCGTCGTTGTAGAACGTGAGCGTGCCCCTGTCAGGGGTGATGGTGAGCACCCTGCTCCCTGTGGAAGAGACGCGCTCGCTTATGCAAGCCGAATCCGAGCCCACTACGTCCATCGCGCCTATCGGGTAGGCGTAGGTGGCGTTGGTGCTGCTCCAGGTTATGTAGACGAATCCGCCCTTGCCTGTTGTTGAAGGCTGGAAGTAAATGCTGTACGGCTTCCCGAGTATGTCTTTCCCGAACTTCATGGTGTACCTGAAGCCCGCCTGGCCGGCCATGGCGGTGTTCGTTGCCGAGGAGAAGCTTTCGCCGAACCATTTCACGTAAGAGGACTCCTTGTTGGATATGTCGGCGCTCTGCACGAAAACCACCGCGAAATATGCCGCTAGAACCACCACTAGGAACACTGCGGAATAAAGGAAGAACTCGAGCGCGACCTGCCCTTTTCTCATTGAATCACCACTACGCCGTGCTCCATCTTCACGTCCATCTTGGTAAGCCCGCTCCTGGAGAGCGAGAAGGAACTCGCGTTCGCGAGTATCGGGTGGGATATCTCGTAAACTCCGCTCTGGGTGGAAAGGTAAATCACAACCGAACTGCCGGAGATGTTGAGGCTTTTCGTGTTCGAGGGAAGCTGCACCAGGATGGTCCGCGTGGAGCCGTCGCCCTGGAGGTAAACCTCGTTCACTGTGTCCGCTATCTGCTGCACGGTGGTGCGGGCGTGGAAAACCGAGAGGTCTTCGAGGCGCAGGCCTGAAGCGGAAAGCACCAGGAGCACCATGGGCACAGTGAATATGAGGAGCGTGGAAACGGTCACGAGAGTTTCGAGCGCGGATTGTCCTTTCATCAGTCGCACCCCGCTTTTCCGTACGTGCAGGCTATGCCTTGCGTTTCGTACAGCTCTATGGACTCTCTGGATAGGGTGAAATGCCCGAGCGGAGCGTTGCTGCCCACTTCTGCAGAGCACATGCCGAAGGTCTTGCAGCCTGGCATCCCCCTTATTTTGCTATTATCATCGAGCACGCTTTTGAAGAACTCGAAATCCACCCTGCTGTACCTGTCATATATCGGAAGGTCGCTGCCTCCTGCCCATGTGCCCACGAGGAAAGTTTCGAGGCCGTTCGGGCTTGTCTCGGTGAGCGCGTATCTGGTGAGCCGCTGCGGGTAGGAGGGCGAGCGGTCGGTGTTTATGAAGTAGGTGCACATGGTCGCGTCGCGCAAATCCTCTATGTCGTAAACTTCCGCGACTCCGTTCTTGCGCACCGGCTCGGCAAGCACGTCGTTCACAGTGCGGTTCGCTATCAGCAATGCGTGGGGGGTGCCGTTGTATTCTGTATAATGGTTCATGTCGAAGTCCTTTATCACCACGAACGGCCGGTCAGTGTAGGTTATGTCCCTGAAGGAAGCCTTGCAGTCGCCGTTGGATTCCTTGGTGTACGTGAGCGCTATGAACGTGTCGGTTTCGTCTTTGGGGCAGCCCTCTGTCTGGCCTCCTGTGCCTGGCTCAGTTGTGAGTATGTAGGCCCCGAACAGCTCGCGGTCAGGAAGCGGGAAAACATCATTGTAGCTGCCCACGAGGATGTAGGTTCCGCGCTGGCCCGTGGGTATCGAGGGAGCGCCCTGCACGTCCACCATCGGGCCGTAGAAGAAGCCCTGCCCCTGGGTCTCTTCGTCCCTGAGAACCGGCTTGAGGTCCGAAGGCTCGTAATCAGGACTGTAATATATCTGGCGCTCTACTCCGCGCGCAGGGTCAAGGCCGGCTATGTGGAGCCTTTTGCTCTCCCTTTTTATCATCGGGTCCGGGAAGCCGGTCACTTCGAACGTCCTGCGCAGGCTGAACTTGCGGGTTATCGAAATCGTGGAAAGGGAATCCTCCACCGTGAGGTCCAATGTGAGCGAGCCCGTGAACTTCACCGGGTCAACCTGCTCCAAGTCCTCGTCTGAAATCCTGAAGCTTGTAACGTGCAGGCCGGCAGGCGCGAGCGTTGCGTTCAGGTTCCTGAGAAATGCATCAAAAGTGTACGTGTCTGCTTCGCTTCCCGAGTAAGCTAGTGGCGCGCCCTCGAAATCAGAGGAGTTGCCGTGCTCCACGAGGCTTATGAACGCCCTGCGGAGATAGTGCACCTCGTCGCTGGAGTCGTATTTCAGCGTGTGCGCCTGGTCCGAGGCATGGTCGTTTATCTTGAAAAGGGCGTAATAGCCAGCGCCGTCGAAGAAGTCCGAGAATTTCTCCTGGCTGAGCTGGTAGACTATGCCTTCTATGCTGGCCGCGCGGAATCTCTCCGAGGACGTGCGCTCCGCGACTTCGGACGCGTTTATCCACGCAGTGAGGTAGACGAAGATGTAGAGTATGAGTATGAATGAGATGAGAACGAAGAAGAAACCGCGGGATTTTCGAGCCATCATTTCACCTGTAAACCAGCAGCCGCACCAGGCCAAGCTCGGCGGTGCCCGTGTCGTAATTGGATACCGGGGGCTTGCACAGGTCCTGGCACGGATGCCCGTGGCAGGTTATATAGCAGTGGGTGTTGCTGTAATCCCTTTCGGTAACGTAGCCGAAGTAGATGGAGTTGGATGAGACCTGGAGTTTGTGGTACAATTTGTTGTGCGGGTCTTCGGCCGCGCTGTAATCGGCGGTGTCGTAGATTTTCGAGCAGGTCGCTGAAGCACCTCCTGGCTCAGGGTCGCATATCTCAAGCCGGTAGCCGTACTGCACCGGGATGAGCGCGCCCACGTGCCGCCGCACCACCGCAGGGTCGCTGCTGTGCGCTATCACGTAATCCAGCAGGGATGCGTCCAGCGGCTCGTCTTCAAGGCCCGCGACGCGATTGGCCTGCGCGACCGTGAGGGAAAGCAGGGTGTCCCTTGCGAAATAATTGGCTTGCATGAGCGCGCCGTAATAGCTGGATGGGACTGCGGCGAGGAAAATGAGGGCGTGGAGCGCTACCAATATGAGCGAAAACGCCACGAACGCGTCTAACGAGAATATGAATGCCCTTGCCATCGTTTGAATTATGCAACGAACGTTTAAAAACCTGATTTCCACGCGCGCCCAGGTCCTAAGACGGGGCTGAGGCGGAGGTGCAGTTCTCGTACGCAGTGCCGCAGGAGTTGCATGTCGCGTATCCCATCTCGCAGGAGTTCACCGAGCACGCGCCTTTCTGCCCCGGTGCGCAAATCCTTTGGGTGACGCACTCGGTCCACTTTCCTTCAACGCACAGCTTCCTGCCTTCGCAGCCCAGGGTGTTGGTGCAGTTGAGGCGCAGGCCAGGCGTGCATCCGTCCTGGGTTGTGTTTATTGGGGAAATTGCGCTGCCAGGGGCTTTTTCTTCCAGGATAAATACATGGGCCAGCATGGCCAGGACGAAAACGAGCACGAGGACGAAGAGAATTGCGAGAACCGGCCTTTCATCCGGGCTTTTGGATTTCGTTCCGCGGCTGAATCCGACATTTTTTGCTTTCCTCTCGCGGCCGGCTCTGCTATTCATAGCGGATGCTTACCTTCTTCTGGGCTTCCCCGAATACGAGCCCTCTGAGGAGCGAATTCATGCCGAAAAGGCCCTGGCTTCCGGAAGACGGGCTCACTACGCACAAGCGGGGTTCAGAGTCCGTGATGTTGCCCAGCTGAGCGGCCTGCATTATCGCGTCCTCTTTGCTTCCTAGCGCATCTACGAGCCCTATTTCCTTGGCTTGTTTTCCGCTCACCACCCGCCCGTCAAGTATCTCCTCGAATTTCTGCATATTGAGGCGGGAGCCGCGATTCTGCACGACCACGGAGCGGAAGTCCTGGAAAATCTCGTCCACCAGGGACTGCAGGATGGCGCGCTCTTTCTGGGTGAGCGGCCTGCTCGGGGTGCCCATGTCCTTGCTCTCCCCGCTTATCACATCGGTCATGTTGTACCCTATCTTCTCAAAAAGGCCTGAGAGGTCGGCAAGGGTCATTATCACACCTATACTGCCGGTGAGCGCGCTCGGCTCGCTGATGATGTAGTCCGTGCCTGTGGAAATGTAGTATGCGCCAGAGGCCGCGCTCTCGCGGAAATAGGCCACCTTGGGCTTGTCGAGATTCTTGACCGCGCGGTAGATTTCCTGGGAGCCGACTACGCTTCCTCCGGGGGAATCAACCACTAAAAGCACCGAGGCCACGTCGTCGCGGCTGTCCAGCTCCTCTATGGATTTCGCGATTTCCTCGCTTCCCGGGATTGAATCCGCGAAAAGGCTCTGGGGTGTGCTTCTTGAAGAAATCTCGCTGTCTATGTTCACCACTGCGACGCACTTCCCGAAAATGGGCATGGAGATTGATGAGAAGAGGAGGATGCCGAGGAAGACGAGGAAAACGAATCCGATGAGTATTATGCCCCCGTACTTGAGCCAGTTCACATTCTGCGGAGAAGTGGATTTGAATCGCATGAGCGGATTTCCGTAATTCACTTTATAATACTTTTCCTACGATAGAGAATTGTATGGAATTGCAGACTGCTGTTTATCTCCTGGCATTCATGATTCCGGCGTATATAGCGAACGCTGTCCCGGTGGTGCTCGGCGGGGGAACCAAGCTGGATTTCGGGCTGGGCTTTCCGGACGGAAGGAGGATTTTCGGGGACGGGAAGACAGTGCGCGGGTTCCTGGCAGGGGTTTTCGGCGGAATAGCGGCGGGGGGGATACTGAGCATGCTCTACGTGGTGCCTTTCTTCCCTTCCGCGGGCGTGCAGTTCACCGGCTTCGCGCTCATGAGCTTCGGGACCATGGTCGGGGACGCGCTAGGGAGCTTCCTCAAGAGGAGGTTCGGCATCGAACCAGGGAAGCCGTTCATACTGGACCAGCTCATGTTCCTCGTGGTGGCGCTCATGCTGGTGCAGCCGTATGTCTCTCCCGCTGTCTACGGATGGGACGCGCTCCTGTTCCTATTTATTACTACTTATGTGCTGCACGTGGGGAGCAATTTCGTTGCGAACCGGCTCGGGTGGAAAAAGGTTCCTTGGTAAGCGAAACTTCCACGGCCTGATGGCATTTGCCCAGAGCAAAAACAATTAAAGCGTGCGCGCTGAGTGCACCCCATGGCAAAAAATATTTTCATTCACGCGCTGATTTTCGGGACGCTTGCGCTCATCGCGGGCTGCTGCGGCTCAACGAGTTCATCCTCGTGCTCCCTCGGGACTTACGGGGAAGCGTGCACGCAATTCTGCGACAGGAGCGCAGGCACGCAATTTGATTCGGGCCCGAACTGCTTCTCGGAATGCACGGATTTGGTGAGGCAGCAGGGGCTCGGGGACGCGACCACGTGCTGCACGGAAACTATAAATCAGGGATGCCAGCGCACTTGTTCGGGAAAGCTTTCGCAGGTGGTTTCGCAATACGGGAGCGTGATGGACCAGGCTGAAAAGGACGATTTTATCCAAGAATGCATAGGTGAGTGCACCGGGGCTTATCAGCAGATGGGGATTTCCCTGGACAGCTGCAACATGATCGATGCCAGCCTTGTGATAGACTGACTAATAAGCAGGATGCGCTGGATTATCCTCCTGTGATTTCCCTGAACACTGCCCGCCCTTTTTCAGTGAGTTCGAGGAAAGCCGGCTTGCCGCACGCTCCAATTGGGAATATTTTTATACCTGCGAGGGCTTGTTGCTCCATGGATACTTCTGCGATGAGGAAGAAGGCCCTGCTCCTGTTCACGGCTGCGTTCGCGGCCCTATGCCTCATGTTTTTCCTGCCTGCGGGCACGCTGGACTATTGGCAGGCGTGGGTGTATCTGGCAATCGTTCTTGTTCCCGCGGCATTCGTCATTTCGTATTTCCTGAAGAACGACCCGGAGTTTTTGGAGCGAAGGCTGAAAACCAAGGAGAAAGAAACGGAGCAGGCGCTCGTGCAAAAATTCGGATTGATAATCTTCTTAATCGGCTTCCTGATTCCCGGCCTTGACAGGCGCTTCGGGTGGTCCAGTGTGCCTTTTGAGCTTGTCATTGCCGCGGATCTGGTTGTTTTCCTGAGCTATGCGCTGATTTTTCTGGTTTTCAAGGAGAACAGCTATGCGGGCCGGACAGTCCGGGTTGAAAAGGGGCAGAAAGTCGTATCTACCGGGCTGTACTCAATAATCAGGCACCCGATGTATTTCGGCACGCTCATAATGTATCTCGCAAGCCCGGTGGCGCTCGGCTCCTACGTTGCCCTGCCGGTTCTAGCCCTCTGCGTACCAATGCTCGTCTTTCGCATACTGAACGAGGAGGACGTGCTTAGGAGGGAACTGCCCGGCTACAGCGAATATTGCGAAAAAGTGAAATACCGGCTGGTTCCGCTCGTTTGGTAAATTTGCCGCTGGGCATGCATCCAAAAGGTAGAAAATAGCGCGTAGATAAATTTCTCGGCTCTTCAGCGGCCTATGGCGCTCTCCACCTCGTCGAACACGCCGTCAAAATCATCGTCGTGGAGCTCGGCTTTGCCGTCAAGATTGACGTCCCGCTGGTCTATGCGCCCGTCGCCGTTGAGGTCCCAGGCGTCAATCTTGTAATCGCCGTTGGAATCGTAAACGTCAGGAACTGCATCTCCGTTCAAATCCCACGCGCTTGAGACAGTTCTGTTTGCGCCCAGAAGCACCTGCCACAAATCCGCCTTGCCGTCAAAATTCGTGTCGTATATGAAAGTGTCCAACTCGCCGTCATCATTGGTGTCCATGGCTGCCATGTCCGGGAGCGAATCATTGTTCGTGTCGTTGAAGTATATCGCGCCTTTCGAGTAATCTGCTCCGGTTCCCTTTATGATGAAATTGCTCCCGGAAATTGAGATGTTGGAGGTTTCATTGCCCTGTTTTTCGGTTATGCCGCAGCAGCCTGCGAAAACTAGGAAAGCGAGCAAACCGCATAGGATAAATGTTTTTGCCATTTCACTGCCTCGGTACGTATATTGTGCTTCCGAACCAGCCGCCGCCCACCCTGTCGTAGACCGGCCTGGATGCATCCAGTTCGTCAATGTAGCTTCCGTCCGCCTGCTGGCACAAAAGTTTTCCGTTCCAGGTCACGCATCCCTGCCTGCGCTCCTCTATCTGCTGGCCTACCTGGATGACCTTTCCAACTGTCGCGTCGCCCAGGTTCCCGAAATAGCCGGTCGGATCCAGTATCTTCCCTATCTTGAGCGCTCCGTCCAGCACCACCACCGCGATTTTCGTGTTGTCGTCAATCTGCATTCCTCTCAGCGTATCTGCCTTGTCCACAAGGTCTTTCGCGTCGTAGACCGCTATGATTATGGTGGTGCCCTGGGCGACTGTCTTTATTCCTGA
>JBAZLI010000050.1 GCA_041650355.1 Candidatus Micrarchaeia archaeon
TACCTGGGGAGGAAGTCGGGACTGCCGAGGGGGATTTGATAGGGCTTTACCTGAGCGAGCCGATTGCGAGGAAAACGCCGTTTCTGGAGACGCTGGACAGGATACATGGGCAGGGGGGGTTGAGCTACCTGCCGCATATGTACGATAGTACGAGGCACGGAGTTTCCAGGAAGGAGCTGGCTGAAAAAGTGGATATAATAGAAGTGTTCAACCCGAGATGCGTATTCGGCTGGCAGAACGAGAAGGCGCTCGCATTCGCTAAAGAGCACGGGAAGGCGAGGGGCGCGGGCGGGGATTCGCATTTCGTGATGGAGATAGGGGACGCGTACGTGGACGCCCCGGAAGGAGACGTTTCCGAACCAAAAGGTTTGCTCAAGGCGCTTGCCAAGGGAAAAGTGGTGGGCAAAAAACCCAAAGTGAGCCTTCGCGGTGCGACAACTGCGGTGTCGCTGGCAAAGAGGATTCTCAAATTCTGATTATTCTTGTTAGAGCCATTCGCCTATTTTTTTCTGGGAGTTTTTTTCCACCATGCCCTTTTCCAGGCTGTCTAGGACGCGGTCCACGCGCTCTTCGGAGAAATCGTGCCTTCCCACTAGGAGTTCGGTCAGTCCCTGCCGGTCAATCCTGCCGAGTTTCACCGGAGGAGGCTCGCTCACCGGCGGGTTCATGAAGAAATCTAGTATGGCTTCGGTGTTTTCCTCGAATTCGTAATTGTATTTTGATTTTACGCGGCTTTTTATCCCTGCTAGAGAGGCGTTCTCGCGGACGATTTTGAGGGCTGTTTTCGGGCCGACGCCTTTGACGCCCTGGTTGAAGTCGGTGCCGGACAGGATGCCTATGAGAACAAGGCCCTCTCGGCTGAGCCCGAGCGAGGAGAGGACTTCGCTAAGGGTTATTTCCTCGGGCTCCACGAGCACGAATCGGTTCTGGCGCGGGACTTTCCTCTTGCCGGTTATGGAGAGGTTGCGCACCAGCCTGGGCGCTCCGAAAAGCAGGGAATCGTAATCCTGGGACGCTGAAGCGTAGACTGCGCCGGTCATCGCCATGTGCGCTGCCTGGGCTTCGCCCTCGCTGGGCGCCTGGACGCACGGTATTCCTAGTGCGGAAAGAAGCTCCCTGGATTCCGAAACCATAGCGGGAGTGAGCCGGCTGGTTGCCTGGGCAAAGCGCTTGGCTTCCTCGAGCCTGCCGTAATCGAGCGCTTCGCGCCATTTGGCTTCGGCTTCTTTTTTCACCTCTTTGCGCCTGGCTATCTCGGCGGCCTTGAAGGAAGGCGGTTCGCCGTCGAACACGTAAACCGGCTTTATTCCGTTCTCCAGAAGGCGGGCGTTGCGGTAAAAAAGGCCTGAAAGATGCCCTGTCGGGTTTCCCTTGAAATCCGCGAGCGGCGTGCCGTCCTCCTGGCGTATCGAGGCGAGGAACTGGTAGAGGATGTTGAATGCGTCGAATGCGACTGTCTTCCCACCCAGCGCCGCGAGATTGGTCGGATGGCGCTGGACCAGGTCGCTTATATTCACGCCCATGGGCTCACTTCTTCGCCTTTTTTTCCATGCTGTCCATCTCGGCCATGTCCAAGAGCGTGAGCTCCTTCTTGCCATGGATTGCAGCGGATTCGGAAGTAATGGAAGTGGTGGTTTCCACCAATTTTATTTTGAGGAACTTCTCGAGCTTGCGCGCGAGCGGGAGGCTCGGGAGCGTGGTCTGGCGCTCCACGTGCTCCAGGTAGTTCGCTTTTTCAGCTATCTTCATCCCTAGTTCCTCTAAGCTGAGCCCGAGCTTCATGCGCGCTGCGCGGATTATTTTCCCGTAATCGTCTACTATCTCTTCCTCGCTGCGGGGCCGCTGCTGGACCGCGGTGGGAATCGGCGAGTCAGAATCGAAGAAATACAGCACTTTCCCGCCGCGGGAGCAGCCCTGGCAGGAATTCATCTTGGCACCCTCCAGGTAAACAAGGCACACCGCCTCCCTTTTTCCGCATATCTCGCATTCCATGTGCTCACCGCGCCGCGCAGGCCAACATAACCAGTATAATTATATAAAGCTCCTCATCCTTTTATCCCTTATGTTTGATTTGGTTATTATATTCGCTATCGGCGTCGGGCTCCTCGCGGCCATAGTGGGGCTGCAGATGCACGTGGTCCTCAAATTCCTGATTGCGATTGTCGCGATGTTCACCATAAGCAAGATTCTGTCCAAGAGGCTCGGAATCAAAGACGATTTGGGCATGTTGATGATAAAGAGCCAGGCAGGGGTGGAGCTGATAAGGAAGGCCGCGGGAAGGGAATGGCTGTGGAAGCTGTTCGCCGACCTCGGGACCGTGATTGCGTACGGGGCGCTCTCCTACTTCATAATCAAGAGGCCGCCCAAGGAAAGGGCGGCTGTGCTTTTCGCTGGACTGGTGTTCGTGAGCGCTATTTCCATTTTTGTAGCGCCTACTGCGTTCCAGTTCCTGCTCACACTGATCGGAGGGGGCGAAGGGATTGCCTCGAAGGCAGGCGGCGGCAACAATCTGCTAAGCTACGCGTCCACCGTGCTTCTGTACCTGGGGGGATTGGCGCTGGTCGCGCTTTCGAGCCTTTTGATTTACGCGTACGTGGTGGCTTCAGCGGTCATAGGCACCGTGTTTTTCGGGACCGGGGCGCTTGCAGGGACTGCGCCTGGCGCTACGCTCATACTGCCAGGGATAAACATACCGCTGGTGGAGGGAATCGTGGCGCTCGCGCTCATACTTGCAGTGCATGAAGGCGCGCACGCGATACTTTCAGTTATTGCAAAGGTGCGCATACTTTCCTCCGGAGTGGTGCTCATGGGCGTGGTGCCCATAGGCGCTTTCGTGGAGCCGGACGAGGAGGCGCTCCAGAAAACATCGGCGGAAAAACAGACCAGGGTGCTGGTCGCGGGCAGTTCGGCGAATTTCTTCGCGGCGATTGCACTGTTCATGGTTTTCGTGGCATTCCTGTTCGCGGCCGCGCCATACAGGGAAATCGGGATACTGCTGGTAGGGGGAAACCACAGCGGGGAGGTTGTCTACACGATAAACGGCCAGCCTGCCGCGGCTTTCCTCAATGCGACTAACGTGAGCGTTAATCAGACGCTGGTTTTTGAAGGGAGTAAGGGAAGCTTCGAATTGACGCTCAAGGACAGCGGAGGACTGCGGTATTATGATTTGGCCTCCAGCTTCCTGATGGCGCATTACGCGAGCCCCTGGCTCATGTTTATTTACAACCTGCTCGGGCTGGCGTTCTCGCTCAATGTGGTGGTGGGGATGGTTAATTTGCTCCCGATACCGCTTTTTGACGGCTACAGGTTATTGGAAGTGAACGTGCAGCAGAAGAAAGTGGTTGCTGTAATTTCCTGGATTGCCATAATTGCGTTCCTGGTGAACTTCCTTCCGTGGATAGTCTAATGCACCGCCCCTCACCAAAGCGCAAGAATGCAAAGGATTAAACATTCAGACGCGAATTTATTGCGGTGGTCCGATGGCTAATTCTTTCGAGTATCAGGGCGTGCGCATAACCTGGTTCGGCCACTCGAGCTTTCTTATTGAGTACGGCCCTGAGAGCGTATATGTAGACAATTACGTGCTGCCTAGTATTATAGAGAAGAAAGCGACTATAGTGATACATACGCACGGGCATTACGACCATTGCGCGGACTGCGCGAAGATAGCTGATGCGAAGACGGTTTATGCGGGAATGTGCAGGCATGCGCGCGATTTGATAGGGAACACGCTCAAAATACGGGATGTGAAAATCGAGTTCGTGGACGCGTACAACAACGGCAAGCCGTTCCACCACAAGAACTCGGGTTGCGGAGTGGTACTGGATTTGGGCGGGACGAGGATTTACCACGCAGGGGACACTGATTTCATAGCGGAGATGAGGCGGTACAGGTGCGATGTCGCGCTTCTGCCCATAGGTGGAACGGCAACGATGGACGAGAAGGAGGCGGTTGAGGCTGTGAAGGTCCTGGGGCCGAAAATAGCGATACCGATGCATTACAATTATGTTCCGATGACCAAGGCGGACCCGACTTTTTTCAGGAAGCTGGTGGAGCAGAACGCGCCGCGCACCAGGGTCGTAGTGCTGGACGCTGTTTCATGATTGAGAGGGGAGGTTGTTAAGGGGGGAGCTAATTTTGGAATATGCCCCTTAAACTAAAATCCTCTTGATTTGTAGACGTCTATCATGAGCACGTACAGGGTCGGATATAGCGAAACCAGCACGAAAAGGTCGAGCACCGGAATCACCAGGGACACCACGACGAACGCGTACATCAAGTAGAGCGCAGACACTGGGAGCAGGTTCTTGACCAGGAAGCGGAGGTTGTTCTTCAGCGAAGTGAATGCTGAGAGGTTTTTCACCGCGGCCGCGATGTAGGAGAACGTGAATACGAATCGTATCACCAGTGCCATCATCACCCCGAGGATGACTAGAAGCATTCCGGGAAATCCGAGCGGGTCGAGCTTGAGGAGCACTATGAGCGCGACTACCGGGACGTTGGCGAGCATTATGAAGAAGGCGTTGACCAGGAATATGAAGAAGAATTTGGGGCCTGATGAAACGGCGTAGCGCAGGAAATCGCGCATGTGTATCGCCCCTGACTCGGCGTTCAGCAGGCTCTTTATCATGGCGCCTTTGAATGCGGCCCAGCAGTAGGAGACGAAGGCTGCGCAGGCGAGGAACGCGAAGCCCATTATGGGCATGCCGAACCTGTCCATTATCCCTGCGTAGGAAAGCAGTGTTGAAAGGCAGAGGAGGAGCGCGAGCGCGGAAAATCCAGCTATCGCGAAAAGGAAGAACCTGAGGAACATCGCGTACAGGAACGGGGTCGGGTCCCCCGCGTACTCCTTGAGTGCCGTTATAACTGGTTCGTATGCCGCCATAACCATCACGTCGCCATCTCGCTGCCGGTCGTTTTTAATACCAGGGAAAACTATTAAAATGATGCTATGGGTTTTTCGAGGGCGTGCATTTCCCTGGCGGGCAGGGAAGAACAGGAGAATCCCAAATGGTTTAAAACTGTGCGGGAGAATTTGCAAACAGGGTGGTATCATGAAGATTATAGTAGGCGATGCGCCGGCATTCAAGTCCTCGGTTGACGCGATAACGAGCCTGGTGGAGGAAGGAGTTTTCGAAATAAGCAAGAGCGGGCTTTACCTGAAGGCGATGGACCCGTCCCAGATATCCATGGTTTCGTTCGCGATGCCCAAGGAGGCGTTCGTGGAATTCAGCGTTGAGGAGGAGAGGAAGATAGGGCTGGACATAGGCCAGCTCTCGAGCGTACTTGCGAGGGGAGGGCGCGGGGACAGGGTGGAGCTCGGCGCCGAGGACGGAAGGTTCGTGATACGGTTCATAGGGGAAAAGAAGAAGAGGACCTTCAAGATTCCGATTCTGGACATAGGGGAAGGGATGCAGAAGGAGCCCAAAATCGAGTTCAACAACCTGGTGAGGATAAACGCGGACGCGTTCAGGGAAGTGCTCAAGGACGCAAAATTGGTGAGTTCGCACATAAGGCTTGCGCTCAGCCCGGGCGCTTTCATCGCTGAAGTGAAGGGCGACAGCGGCGACGTGCACGAGGAGTTCGAAAAAGACAGCAACGAGATTGCCGAGATAAAGGCCACAGGGAGCATGAAGGCGACGTTCCCACTCCAGTATCTCGAGGACATAACCAAGGCGAGCCCGAGCAGCGAAGTGATAACCGTGCATATAGAGACGGACAGGCCGCTCAAGATAGAGTATAAGATTGGCGGCGCAAGCGTGAAATACTACCTGGCGCCGAGGATAGAGAGCGACTGACTGCGCTTATTTTGCTGATTTTCTGGAATAGAGGATGCACGCGGAAACGATGAGGAGAAGGAATGCCGGCTGGCAGAGCGGATTTCCTGAATCCCTGCCAGATGCCATGGAGAATGAGATGGATTGGTCGCATTGCGTGCCCTGGGCCTGTGCGCGGTAGGGTATTGTGTAGGCAAAACCGTCTCCTAATTCGGACGTGTCGAGCGGGTAGGCGAATGTGCGGGACTGCGCAGGGCCGATGGAGAGGACGCGCATGTCCTGGCCGTACGTGCTTGGGGCGGACGTGAAACGGTAGGTGAGCAATAGATTTTTACTGCTGGGGTTGGACAGGTTCATTGAGAGGCGGCCGGACTGAGGCTCGTAAGTGGGTTCGATTTTGGCCAGCGCATCGAAATCCCTGTAGGAGAGCACTTCTGCTGAAAAGCTGGTGTCCATGGAAACTGCGCCCGGATTGCAACCTGAAACCCCAGGTTGGTGGGAGCACGTGAACGAAAGGGAATCCGCAACGTCGTCCGGGGAGTTGGTCCAGTAGTATGAGATTATGCGCTCTGCGGAGAGCGGGCCGGCTTCCCCGAACGTGGGGTCCATGGGCACGTTTTCCCCTATGTCAGCTTCGAGCCACGCGTGGGGCTGGAACGTGCCGTTCTGCATCGCGTAGCCGGAAACCATACGGTGCTGGATGCAGAGCGAGTCCAGGAAAGCAGCGGCAATGGAAGCGTAGTGGGTGCATACGCCGGTGCGGGAAGCGAGCACTTCCTCAGGAGTAGCGGGTTTTCCCATGTACGCGATGTCGTATGTGAGGTTGTTGTACACCCATTCGGTTATGGCGGCCAGGGTGGGAAGGAGCGTTGGCGAGGAAAGGGAGGATGCGATGGAGGATATTTTGATGGGTTGGGGGGATTGGCAGGGGAGAAGCGCAGGGTCGGACTGGAATTCCTGCGGATAATGCACCTCCACCAGCGCGCGGGCATAAATCACGGTGCGGTTTGCGGCCGGGCCGCTGTAATGCACGGTGAGGGTTTCGCCTTCCTGCCCAAGCTGCGCGTTGGACTGTATTGAAAGCACGCGCTGGAATGAGTTGTTGGCTATGAAGAAGCCGGTGAGGTTCAGGTCCTGGACTTGTGTAATGTCTGCATCCATCGTCCAGGTCTTGGAAACCGTTATGTTGGCATAGCCGGAAGCTGAGCACGAGAAGTGGAGGAGCAATATTAGAAATAGGTGGAGCGGAATGAGGCGTGGATTCATGTGCGCAACCTTTGCATGTGCTCTACACGCTTCTGCACAAGGGCGCGGGTGCCCACGTCCCTCCTGTGCCAGAGCGGGCCTGAAACGCATGCGGCAGCCTCTTCTGCTTTTTCCTCTGCTTCTGGAAGGGAGGCTCCAGTGCCCACCACTGCGACTGCGCGGGAGCTGGTCGTGTATGTTTTGCCCTCCTTTTCGTACACCGAGGCGAAATAGTATTTGGCGCCTGAATCCCATATCTTCTTCTCGTTCACGGATATCTCGGAATCCTGGACGGGCTTTTCAGGGTAGCCGGTTGGAACCAGGTATTTG
>JBAZLI010000051.1 GCA_041650355.1 Candidatus Micrarchaeia archaeon
TGCACATCCGCCTTTGCCGATTTCGCACCCCTTACCCTCCTTTCCCGCCATCATTTTTCTTCCTTTCCTTTCCCTCCTCTTTCTCGCGCACCCTTATGAATATTTCCCCGAAGAATTTTTCCTGGAAAATGGAAACCTTCCTGTCCTGGACAAGGTGCAGAAGCGGCAGGAGGGTGGTGATGGTCTCCATGGGCGCCTTGCTGCCCAGTATCCCGCTGAACGTGGCAAGCCCCTCCGAGTCCTTGTGCGAAAGGATGCGCGAATAGACATCCTCCATCTTCCTTTCCATGTTGAATTCCGGAAGCTGGATATTTATCACTTCAGGGATGGCAATCCTCGAAGCCTTCTCCTCCCGCTTTTTCTGCTCGTCAAACACCCTTTCCATGGCCACAAGGAGCTCGTCGAGCGTGACCATCCTCCTTGGCGGCACGCGCGTTTTGAGCTCAAGCACAGGTATCACCGAAGGCTCGCCCTCCTCCTCGACATAGGTCTGCTCCTCGACCACCTGCGTCTCCTCCTCGAAGCGCAAGGCGTCGCTTTTGAAGCGTATGAGTATCGCCGCTGCAAGTATGAGGTTCGCCGGCACGCGAAGGTCGCGCATCTCCAGTTTTTTTATCCGCTCAAGGTAGCTTCCGGTGATTTCAACGATGTCTATGTTCCAGGGGTCAAGCTTCCTGGTCGCCACAAGGTCAAGTAGCATCTCGCGCCAGGTGGGCAGCGCCACTATCTTCTCAAGCTTCATGTCCTCTCCCGACAAGTTGGCGGCCCCCGGGGCTTTCTCCCCATCGTCTATCCTCTCCCCTTCCTCCTCGTAAGCGCGCGCCCTCCGCTTCGGCTCGTCCTCCCCGCTGTAGAAGGAGTCCTTTTCCAGCCGTTCCATTTCCTCTCCTGCCGCCATGCCTGAAAATACCGCGCCACCTATTTTATACCTGACCCCGCCTTCCGGCCGCATGCCTTGGCGCATTGCCCATGCCCTGCCTTTCCGCATGCCTTGGCGCATTGCACAACCTATCTGGAAGCCATTTTCCAGCCCAGGCTTCTTCCCGCCCCTATCCCTCTTCCCCGCAGGCCCTGAATCGCAATTAAAAAACCATGCGCCATTAACATTGCGGTGCCATTCTTATGGAGAAGGAAAAATCAGTGAGCGAGATAACCGACGAGGCAATTT
This sequence comes from Candidatus Micrarchaeia archaeon, assembly GCA_041650355.1. Lineage (NCBI taxonomy): Archaea > Nanobdellati > Microcaldota > Candidatus Micrarchaeia > Candidatus Micrarchaeia archaeon. The sequence continues at coordinate 1,169 of JBAZLI010000051.1, forward strand.
CCGACGGAGGCTACCTTGCCCAGATATACTTTGACCTTCACGCAAAAACCGCCGACGATGTGAAGAGCCTCATGGTCGGGTTCATCTCCAAGCTCACCAAGGAGCCCGGCGTCATTTACGCTGTTGGCGAGATAGACTCCCCCCTTGAGAAGGGAGGCGTGTTTTCCACATGGGCAGAGGTGAAGCTTCTTGCAAAGGACTTCTCCACGCTCGTTCGGATATCCTCCCAGTACTCGCCGATAGGGGTCGAAATCCTCCGCCCGGACAAGGTGTCCCTTTCGCTTGCCGAGGCGCAAGGCGCGCTTCTGGACATTTCGCAGGTAAGCCAGAACTTCACGCGCATGATAATGGAGCGCGTCCTGTCAAAGGAGGAGGCGGAGGAGTACAGGCAGAAGATGCTTTCCCGCACCGAGCTTGGCAGGAAGCTCCTCAAAAAGGAGCAGCAAGCCTAAAAAGAGAGGATGCGCTATCCTTTTGCAGGTGCGAAAATGGACGTTTCCAAGGTGAAATCCGGGATACCTGGCCTTGACCTGATGCTTGGCGGCGGCTTTGCGAAAAACAGCGCGGTGGCTGTCGCAGGGGGCACGGGCTCGGGCAGGACCATTTTCATTTCCCAATTCCTGGTCAAGGGAGCAACCGACTTTTCTGAGCCGGGGCTCTTCCTTTCTTTTGACGAGAGCAAGGAATCCGTGTCCTCCAACCTTGCCGCATTCGGCTGGGACCTGCCTGACCTTGAGAAGAGGCAGAAGCTCACTTTCATCGAATACCCCCACAACGAACTTTCCGCGTTCGTCGAGCAGGAGTCAGCCCTGAAGGACCTTATCGAGACCCTCGGCATAAAGCGGGTGGTGATAGACTCCATAACCCCCTATGCGCTCATGTTCACATCCCAGGAAGAGCGCAGGATAGCGACCCTGAAGCTCGTAAACGCGGTCAAGGGATGGAAAGTCACCGCGCTCATTTCCGCAGAAACGGTCCCTGGTGCCGAGGACATTTTTCCGCACACCCTCTCAGGCGTGGAATCGTTCTGCGATGGCTTCATCAACCTGTCGTTCAGGCGCCGCGGCGACCGCAGGGCCCGCGAGATTGAGATAGTGAAGATGCGCGGCTGCCGCCACGAGCACGAGTTCAGGCCCGCAAGCATAGGCGAGGACGGCTTTGTGGTGGGCGACGGCGATAGGGGGGCAGAAAACAGGCCGCTTCCAAAAAAGAAGAGGGTGGTCCTGGATGGTTGAAAAAATAGACCCATGGGCGTCCGAGCAGTCTTTTGACTATTCCAAGCTCTTTGACGAATTCGGGATGTCCTGCATGGATGGCTCCCTGGCCAAGAGGCTTTCCTTCAGGCTGGCGGAAAGGGGCATACTTTTCGCTCACCGCGACTTGGACCTATGGATAAAAGATGCAGATGAGGGCAGGGAAGTTGCGGTCATGTCCGGCATCAAGCCCTCGTCCGAGTTCCACCTGGGAAGCAAGCTCACAGCAGAGGAGATAATATTCTTCCAGAAAAGATTCAAGGCAAAGGTGTTCTATGCGATTGCAGACCTTGAGGCATTCGCCGACAACGGGCTCACGCTGGAACAGACGCACGAGACCGCGGTATCGAATGTCGCCGACCTGCTTGCGCTCGGCCTTGACGAAAAAAACGCATACGTCTACAAGCAGTCCCAGGAAAGGAGGGTCATGCAGTCAGCATATGTATACTCCCGCCGCGCCACCCCTGCAATGCTTCGCGCCATATACGGCGAGCGCAACTATTCCCTTTACTTTGCCGCGCTCACGCAGGTGGGGGACATACTCCTTCCGCAGCACAGGGATTTCGGCGGGCCCAAGCGCGTGATAGTGCCTGTCGGTGTTGACCAGGACCCGCACATCCGCCTCGCGCGAGACATCGCATTCAAGGAAAAGCTCACTCTTCCTGGCGCAACCTACCATAAGATAATGCGCAGCCTCAAGGGCGAGTCGAAAATGAGCAAGCGCGACCCAAATTCCACGCTCTCGCTTTCCGATTCCCCCGAAGCCGCGAAAAAGAAGCTCGCGTCCGTTTTCACAGGCGGCAGGACGACTGCCGATGAGCAGAGGAAAATGGGCGGCGAAATAGAAAAATGCGTGCTTTACGACCTTATGCGCTTCCACTTCATCGATGACGAAAAAGAGCTTGCAAAAATGAGCGCAGACTGCACAGGCGGCTCCGTCCTTTGCGGCGAGTGCAAGGCGCGCTACATAACGCGCGCGCTTGACTGGCTCTCCGCGCACCAGGAGAAGAAAAAGAGGATGCTTCCGAAGGCAAGGAAAATTCTCGAGGATGCCGTTTAGCCATCGCACCTGTCCAAAACCCGCGCGCGGCAAATCCTCGGGACGAAAGCGCACGCCGTAGCCTGCTCAATCTGCTCGCTTCTATGGAGCACGCGCGCGGAGAAATGCCCGATTGCGCCGTGCTTCCTGCCTATCTTTTCTATGCCCGCAACCTGCGCCATCACTTTCCCAAGGTCGCTTCCGTCCCTTTTTATCGCAGCCACGATTTCCTCCGAAACCGCAAACCCCATTCCCGTCCCGTATGTCTCTTCCTTCCCGTCATACGCGCAGCACACGGTGATGTCCATGTGCATTCCAGGATAAAGCGAAAATAGCCCGCTTTCTATCCCCAGGGAATAATCGCACTTTCCTTTAGCCCTCCTCCAAGCCGCATGCGCGCGGTTTTTCGCCCCGTCAAAAGTTTCCGAGTTGAACGGGTGCGCGCGCACCCCTGAGCGCTCCTTGTGCCCGGCAACCGCGAATTTTTTGCCAAACACGCGGGAGAGCGCGCGCTTCGCCCCGAGAAGCTTGGTTGGGTTTTCCGTCCCCGCCTGTACGCGAATGGGGGCTGCCCGCTTCCCCTTCAAGTCGATTTTTCCCAGGTAGATGTCCGTGCAGGAGATTTTCTTCAAATCATCCCCAAAGGCGAGGGGCACAAAGATTATGCCAAGCGCGGGCAATCCGTTCTTCTTGCGCGCGCGGTTTATCCTTTCAGCCGCCAAGCGCGTTTCCTCCGTGACTATTATGGCATTTGCATCTGGAAGCGTGGAGGCAACATCGCTCTCGTGCTCGATTTTCCTGATGGCGGTGCGCGCGGCAAGCGAATTCTTCCTCAGCGCGCTTTCCAGCCCGGCAAGCCGTTTCGCATAGGGGAAGGAGGGGTATATCTTATGCTTTTTCACATAGGCGTCGGAGGTAAGCCCGATGGTCACCTTGCCGAACTTCCTGCATGCTGAAAGCAGCCGCTCATGCCCGGCATGGACATAGGTGAACGTCCCCCCGATTATGCAATGCGACATAAGACCATCTCGGCCTGCCCGGATTACCAGTGGTATTTCACTCCGAAAAGCTCGTAGATGTATGCGACCATGAACACAAAGCCCGTGAAAATGGGATAGAGCCAGAGCATGCATATGAGCGGGAGTATGTGCTTCCTCCCGGGCCTTGTGCCCGATATTTCAAAGCTCTTTACCAGGAAATATGCCCATATGGCAAGCGAGAACATGCCCAAAAGCCATGCCGATTGGAACATCACCATCCCGTTGCCGGCTCCAGCTACGGTGGCGCTCAGCCCTGCCGAGAAATTGTATGTGAAAGGGGTCAGCCAGTCGAAGAAATTACGGCTCAAGGACATGATGGTCCATGCCATGAAAAGCGCCGCGAAAAACCCGCTGCCAAGCGTGGTGGGCAGTATGAATATGCCGAAATCGCCGTATTTCGGGTTGAAGAAAAGCTCGATGTATTTGAGGACATTCATCACCCCGCCGCGGTACCAGCGGAGCCTTTGGCGGAAGAGCTTGGGGAGCGTGCCCGGCACCTCGGTGAGCACCATCGTCTCATGGCAGGCGCGTATCTTGTACCCGTGCTTTTGCATGCGAAGGGCAATCTCCATGTCCTCCGTAAGGTTCTGCTCGTCAAACCCCCCGAGCTTGTCGAGTATGTCCTTCCTGTAAAGCGCGGTCGGCCCCGGGGTCACGTAAAGGCCGTCTATGCTCGCAATCGTCTTGAAAAAGAACCCGAATGAAATCCAGTATTCTATTTCCTGCACGCGCTGGAGCATGGTTTTCGGCTTGTTGACGCATACGAACACCACGACCGATGCGACCTTGTCGTCGCGGTAGAAATGCCTCGCAGCCTTCTCAAGCACATCCTTTCTTGGATAGGTGTCCGAGTCTATGCAGGCGACCAGCTTTCCCTTCGCGTGCCTTATCGCAAAATTGAGCGCGGCGGCCTTTCCCCTGTTCTTCTCGTTCCTGAGAATGGATATGCCCCCCATTCCGCAAAGCTTCTCATAAGAGCCGTCGGTCGAGCCGTCATCCACCACCAGTATGTCGAACTTGCCCTTGTATTCCATCCTCCTGCAGGCGTCCAGGCACTCGAATATCGTGTCCCCTGTGTTGAACGAGGGCACAATCACCGTGACGTCCGGCCAGCTTTCCGGGTCAGGGGGCGTCTCCTCCTGCTTCGCCCCTTCCAGCCAAAGGATGAGGTACGAGCAGAATATGAACAGCGAAAGCATGGTGTATGCTATGAATATTACCTGGTATGAGATTGCAAGGAAGGTGAAGACGCAAAGCGCGAGCACCGCCATGCCGATTATTGCAAGCTCGCGCCGCTCAGGTATGCGTATGGTGGAGCGGCGGTATTCGTGCTTCTTGTCCAGCAAACGTTTCACCCGCGCTTAGCCTGAAAGGCGGCTTTCCACCGCAGCCTCGTCACTGAGCCCGCCCAGCACCACCCTGTCGTCTATGACGAGCGAAGGGACGCCGGTTATGTTGTGGCGGCGCAGGAACACGTTGACGAACTCATAGTCGGTGTCGCTCGGGAACGCGAACACCTGCATTTCCGGATGGGTCTTGCGAAGCGAGTCGAGGACCCCCCCCTGCGCCCGGCACTGCGGGCAGTCCTCTTTCACCTTGTAGAAGAACAGCACTGTCCTGTAGGGGGTGCTTCCGCAGTATTTCTCCATCGCGCGCGTGTTGAGGTACAGCGCGGCGTTCGCAAGGTAATACTGCCCCTTTATCTTCTCATAGTCCGAGTTCATGATGTTGCTCTGCTCATAGTAGCGTATCTTTTCCGATAGCGCATAAGCCCTGGACGCCTTGCTTTCTTCAGTGTTTGAAACATAGCCGCAAAGCTCTGCAGTGTTGTTGTCCATCACCTGCGAATAAAGGTAAAGGAGCCGCTCGGAGTCCGATTGCAGCCGCAGCTCGTCAACCGCTTCGCGAAGCTCCCCCGCCCTCATCGAGTCCAGCTGCGTTATGAAAAAAAACCCGAGAAGCGCGATTGCAAGCGTCAGAAGCGCCGCTTTCATGTAAGGGCTGGATGCTTTGTTTGCCATATCACCTAAAACCTCCTGCTAGCGCCCCCTGCCTGCCAATCACGAGTCGCCCTTGTTCTCCTCCCACATCCTTCTTATGAGCGAGCGGAGCTCCTCCCTCTTGCGCTCGAACTCGCCCTCCTCCTCCTCTGAAAGCCGTATCCTCTCGACAAATGCCGCCTTCTCCTCGCCGCCGTTCCCTTCCACGCCCGCAGCCGCCTCCCGCATGCCCGCAACGCCGTTTTCAGCGGGCTGCAGCCCGAGTATCTCGCTTTCCTTCAAAAGCCCCCTCACCTTCTCCTCCAAGGCCGCATGTGCGGTTTCCATTTCCTGAAGCATGGCGGATGCCTTCTGGAGCTCTTCGCCGCCCACCTTCACCGCCATGCCCTTCCCTGCATTCAGCGCACGCACGCTGTCTGCAATCTTCCTTGAAGCCTCCTCCTGCTTTTTGCGGAGCTCTTCCTGGGCGCTTGCTATCTCCTCTGAAATATCTACATAGTCGTCTTTTATCTGCTGAAGCCTCTGGACGGTCTCCTGCTGGCTGGAAATCAGCATTGACACCTTGGAAGACTCTTTCTTCACAAGCGATACCGCGTCAGCCAGGCTTGCCATGGTCGCCGCTTTCTGCCGTTTGGCGTCCTCGCCCATCTTGCGCAGCTCGGCAAGGCGCCGTTTCGCCCCGCCTACCGAGTCCTCGCCGTCCTTGAGCGCCTCCGCGCGCTTCTCCATCGCGGAAATGCGCTCAGCAAGGCTTTTTTGCTCATCGCCAACCGCCTCAATTGCGGAATCCAGCTCGTTTTTCAGAACCTTCGCATCCTCAATCTCATTCTGGAGGGCAATCAGCT
>JBAZLI010000052.1 GCA_041650355.1 Candidatus Micrarchaeia archaeon
AACACGTACTACCGCGAGGAGGATGGGTTCAACCTGGCGGACGTCTCGCAGTACGGGAACGCCACCCCCGATTTCACCAGCGTATACGCGGTGAGGAGGGACGCGGTGGCGCTTGGCAACGGGCGGGTTTCCAATTACACTATAGCGAGGCTTGAAGTATGGCAAAAAAAATGAGGGGGATGTTTTCCACGCTTGCAGTGCTCCTGTTCTGCATGGGCATACTCGCGTTCGTAATACCGCTGGCCAGCCAGGGGATCAGAAGCAGCCACGCCGTTTCATCGATGATAGGAAGCGACACGGGCATGGCCAGGTATGCCGCCATCGGGGACCAGCTGAGGAAAATCGGCGCTACTGCGTACAACATAACCGTTTCCAACAACACCGTGGAACTGCGTGAAAGCTTTCCGGTCAGGAGCATATCCCAAGAGCTCGAGGCTTTCCGGGCGTTCGAGCAGAATTACTCGGATGTTAACGTAAGCATGGAGACCGGGAACCTGGCTAACGGGACTTTCCTCATAATTCCGTCCAACGTGACCATCTCGCACGCCCAGGATAGGGCCTATATCGTCCCTTCGGGCGCCGGGAGCGGGGAACAGGTCGCTGGTTATGTGATATTGCTCAACTTCCCTGCCGCGGCGGTGGACTCCGCGGGATGGGAAACCATTTCCCGGGACAACGGAAGCGGGGGGCTGCCGGTGCGCGTGCATGTACAGGACGCGACTTATTCAACGTATCTGGATTTTTACGAAAGCGTCAGCCGGACAGGGACCAGCAGGATGAATATCACAAAGGACGGGGCGCTCGTTGGGTATGTTGTTTTCTCCGGCCCGAGCGCGGTCGAGATTTATTCGAAGGAAAAAATGGATTTAAAAGCTTTGGCGGAATTTAGGAATGAGGTGCGCGTGGAGACCGGCGATTTGCTGAGCGTGCGCGCGGCCGCGAACAAAACAGCCAGGTTGAGGGTGGCTTGAAGGCCCAGGGAAACGGATGGTGGCATGAAAGTCTCGGAAATCATGAAGACAAGATTCCTCTATTTCGACGGAGACGAGAGCCTGCTCGGGGCGGCAAGGAAGCTTTTCGCGAAGAACAGGCGGGACGTGCCTGTCCTTTACCAGGGCAAATTTATCGGGATGCTCACCACTTCGGACATCGCGGAAGCGATGGTCAGGGGCGGCATAACTGAAAACTCAAGGCAGGAGCTGATAGCCAAGCTCGGGGGCGAGCCCATACGGAAGCACATCAAAAGGGCGCTGCTCGGACCCAGCGGGCTGGACCCTGAAAAGGAAATTAACGAGGTTTTCATCTTCCTTGCGAAGAGCGATGTCGAATGCATACCGGCCATAGACAGGAGGAGGCGCCTGATGGGGGTGGTTTTCGCCTCTGACGCAAGGAAAATAATGTTCAGGATACTTTCGCAGGGCTCTCCGCAGGAAAACGCCCCGAAGAAGAGGAGCGCGCCCAGGCGGGGTGGCGTGGACACTGCGATAGACCAGATAGAGCAGTTCGTGCGCCAGAAGGGCACCGTGAGTTCGGAAGAGGTCGCCGTGCAGTTCAAGCTTCCGCTTTCAACAGTGGAGGATTATGCGGTTAGCCTGGAGAAGTACAGGCTGCTCAAGATAGAATACACGATGTTCGGAAAAATGACCCTGAAGAGGCCTGAGTGATTGCATGCCTTTACTCAACAGCTACAAGGTGAATGCGGACGGCGTGGAGGCAGAGGTTACTATAGAGAAGCAGCCGGGCAAGGCTTACATATACAGCATAGCCATACCGCATCCGGAGCCCGCGACCAGCGCATACCTCCACACCATAAAATCCGAGCTGCTCAGGCAGGTGAGGCTCACCACGCAGGAAGTGCTGGACATAAAGCTCATGGCCGAGCTCAAGGAGAAATTTTACAACATGGCAGTGAAGCTGGTGAAGGACAGCATACCGAATCTCACGGATCAGAAGACGGCCGAGCTTTCCGGGATGATAGTGCAGGAGCTGCTCGGCCTCGGAAGCATAGAGTTCCTGCTGAAGGACGACGATTTGGAAGAAATCTGCGTTAACAGCGCCAGGGAGCCCATCTGGGTGTACCACAAGAAGTACGGATGGTGCAAAAGCAACCTCAGGATGGAGAGCGAGTCCAGGATATGGGATTACGCAAGCCTCATCGGAAGGAGGGTAGGGCGGCAGATAACCGCCCAGGACCCGCTCCTGGACGCATACCTTCCCACGGGCGACAGGGTGAACGCGACGCTCAGCCCGGTTTCGGTGTTTGGGAACACGATAACAATCAGGAAGTTCGCGAGGAAGCCGTGGACGATAACCGACCTAATACTCTCAAAAACTATAAACGAGGAGGTCGCGGCATTCATATGGCTGGCCATGCAGTACGAGCTCAACATACTGGTGGCAGGGGGCACCGGAGCCGGGAAAACTTCCATGCTGAACGTCCTTTGCTCATTCCTGCCCCAGAACCAGCGCGTGGTTTCCATAGAGCAGACGAGGGAAATAACGCTCCCATCATATCTCCAGTGGGTGCCCATGGTGGTGAGGCAGGGCGGCAGGGACGCCAAGGGCGATGTTACGATGCTGGACCTCATGGTGAACTCGCTGAGAATGAGGCCGGACAGGATAATAGTCGGCGAAATAAGGCGCTCCGAGGAGGCCGAAGTGCTCTTCGAAGCCATGCACACCGGGCACTCGGTTTACGCGACAATGCATGCGGAAACCGTTTTCGAGACTTTCAAGAGGCTGGTGAGCCCGCCCATAGAACTGCCGGAGGTGGTGCTCGAATCGCTTCACTTCGTGCTTTCGATGTACAGGGACAGGAGGAGCGGGATACGGAGGGTTTTCGAGATAGGGGAGCTTATACCTTCCGAGAAGGGCGGGAGTGTTACCGCTAACCTGGTCTACCGCTGGCGCTCTTCCAAGGACATAATAGAGTCAGAGAACCCGAGCGTGAGGCTGCTTGAGGTGCTCAGGACGTACACCAGGATGGACGACGAAGAGATAAAACAGGGCATAGCCGAGCGCGCGAAAGTGCTCCACTACCTCGCGGTGAAGAAGATAAACACCGTTGACGAGGTCGGGAAAATGGTCCTGCAGTATTATGAGAACCCGGATTCGGTCATGAAGATGGTGAAAAAAACAGGCTAAGGAGTGTTTGGAACATGATACCCCTGCTGCTGCTCCCTGAAAAGCCCGCGAGAAAGCTGGCGCACTACCTCATGGGGCTGGCTGCGCGAATCCAGCCGGTTCTGGGCTACCTGGAGGCAGTGCTGTACAGGATTGACTCCAAGTACACATTAACCGAGTACATAGGGCTGAACCTGCTCAATTTCATGATTTACCTGGTTTTCGGCGCTGCTCTCGCTTACGCGGTGCTTTTCAGGATGAACAACCCGAACGCGTTCGTGTTCGCGCTGGCTGCCGGGCTGTCAGTGGGGCTCGTGGTGTTCGGGCTTGGAATAGTTTATCCGAACTGGCTCGCGAGAAAGAAAATAATCCAGATTGACAGGAACCTGCTCTTCGCGGCAAGGCATCTCAGGATACAGACAACCGCGAACGTCCCGCTTTTTGAGTCCTTCGTCTCGGCTTCCCACGGCTACGGCGCGGTTTCCGACGAGTTCGCGTACATAGTCAGGAGCGTCCAGGCCGGCGCCAACCTTGCCTATGCGCTGGAGGACTCGGCGGCAAAAAACCCCTCATACTATTACAGCCGCATACTATGGCAGATTTCCAACGCGGTGAAGGCAGGGACCGATGTGGGGCCCGTGCTTTCCGACATAGTGGACTTCCTGGCTGAGGAGCAGAGGATAGAGATGAGGAACTACGGCGCCCAGCTCAACACGCTGGCGATAATGTACCTCATGATGTGCATAATCGCGCCCACAATAGGGTTGATATTCATCATGGTGATATCCTCGTTCGTGGACCTGCCGATAACCGACCAGGTCTTCTATTTCATAATAGGGGGGCTGGTGTTCGTGCAATACATGTTCGTGGGCCTGATAGAGAGCAGGCGCCCGGTGGTCGCGATTTGATTCGGTGTGCGCATGGCGGTTGACTGGTACGTGAATCTCTGGGCGGAACTGCTCCGCTACAATGACATCGGGTACGATGCGCGAAAGTTCTCCATCAACCTCTTTTTCGGGTCGCTGGATTTCGGGATGATTGCCCTCATACTCCTGCGGCTGGGCGCGTTCCAGGTTCTCGGAGGCGCCCTGGCCGTTTCGGCACTGGTGCACGTAGCCGTGTACACGTACCTCCTGCTCGGCGCGAATTCGAGGGGCGGAAAAGTCGAGGAAGTGCTCCCTGACTTCCTTTCGCTGGTGGCGAGCAACATACGCTCCGGGCTCACGCCGGACAAAGCGATAATAATGTCTGCGAGGCCGGAATTCGGGCCTCTCGCGAGCGCGGTGGCGAACGCCGGGAAGAACAGCATAACCGGCATGCCGCTCGACCAGGTAATGATGAGCATGAACGAGCGCATAAAGTCCGAAGTCCTGAGCAAAACCATATGGCTGGTAGTGGAGGGCCTGCACTCCGGAGGCGACATGTCCGAGCTGCTCGAGAAAACCGCGTTCGACTTGAGGAAGTTCAGGTCTGTGAAGAGGGAGGTCAATTCCATAGTGCTCAATTACGTCCTGTTCATCATGACCGCGGTCACGTTCGGGGCCCCGCTGCTCTACGGGATATCCGGCTTCCTCATCGAGATAATGATGGCAATCAAGAGCAGGACCGGAAGCGGGGGGGACGCGTTCGCGGCGATGAGCCAGGTCAACATATTCAAGGGAAAAATGGCATTCACTTCAGAAGGGCTCACGCTTTTCTCTGCGGTCGCCATAGGCGTTACTGTGCTCTTCGGATGCATGGCTGTCGGGGTTATGTCCACCGGAAGAAGGGAAGACGGCTTAAAATACTTTCCGTTCCTGCTCGTGATAGCAATCGGGTTGATGCTAGGCATGAAGATGGCGCTGATGGCCTTGCTCGGGCCGATGATTTCCGGATGAGGGGCGCGAAATCCACTGCGGCCCGGCAAATCTCCACGGCCTGAAGGCCGCGGATGCCCTGAATCAGTTTCTTGCAGGATGAATGTAGCCCTTGGAATCCACTTCATACCTGTGCTGGCGGTTTAGGGGGCACACGAGCACCCTGCTGTTCTCCTCGGTAACTAGCTGGGAGAACAGGCCTTTTTCGAAATTGCACTGCTGGCAGGAGTAAGCCATCGTATCACCTGTATTATTTTTGCATATCGCGCCGCTGAAACGCTGCGGCTGGTCGCGGAAGCATTTATAGGATGGAAAGCAATAAAAAGCTTGGCCCAGCGGCTCACCAAAATCCAGCTCTCTTCACCAGCAGAACGCAGAAAAACGCGGCTGTGAGCACGAGCACGACCGCGCCCCCCGCAGCTATGTCCAGGTAATAGGAAAGCGAGAGCCCGGCCAGCATCGAAACCACGCCCAGGGCCGAGGAAAGCATGATTCCGCTCTTGAACCCTTTTCCGAGGAGCAGCGCCGTGGACGCGGGTATCACCATGAATGATGAGACGAGGAGTATGCCCACCACGCGCAGGGACATCACGACAGCGACCGCGGCGAGCACTATGAGCATGGAATTCAGGCGTTCTACGGGAATTCCGGCGGCCTTCGCGGATTCCTCGTCAAAGGTCATGTACATCAGCTCCTTGTAGAAGAGCGCGAGCGCGGCCAGCGTGAGCGCTCCCACTGCGGCTATTAGAAGCAAATCGTTCTGGCTCACCGCCAGTATGCTGCCGAAAAGGTAGGACATCAGGTCGGTCCCGAACCCGCGCGACATGCTCACGAGCACCACTCCGAGCGCGAGCCCGAAGGAGAAGAATATCGCGACCGCGGCGTCGCCGTAAACCTTCATCTGCTTCAGCTTCTGGATTCCGAGCGCCGAAGCCACTGCGAATGCGAGCGCTGACAGCAAAGGGTAGACGCCGAAGAACATCCCTGCGGCTATCCCTCCGAAGGATATGTGCGCGAGCCCGTCCCCGAGCATCGACATCCTCCTGAGCACTAGGAAAAAGCCTATCGCGGAGCATATCGCGGCTATAAGCACGCCTGCTATGAGGGCGCGCTGCATAAAACCATATTGAAGCATTTCCAGCATCAGAGCACCTAATGGTGGTGGGGCACCATGCCCAGCTCGGATTCGTAGGCGCAGCGCAAATCCGCGCTGTCAAAACCCTCGGAAATTTCGTGCATCCTCACCGTCCGGTTGACGCACGCGAGCCTGTTCACCCTTTTCGTCACCATCCCGACATCGTGGGATATGAGCACGAGGGTCATTTTCATCTTCTTGTTGAGGCTTCCGAGCAGCTCGTAGAAATCGTGCTGCGCCTCTGCGTCCACGCCCACCGTGGGTTCGTCCAGAATAAGCAGTTCGGGTTCCGAGGCAAGGGCGCGGGCGATGAACACGCGCTGCTGCTGGCCCCCTGAAAGCTCGCCGATGCGCTTTCCGGCCATGGAGAGCATGCCGGTGCGCCTGAGCGAATCCTCAACTGCCTTGTTGTCCGCGGCAGAGAGCTGGTTCATGAGCCCTGCCGAAGCGAACCGCCCCATGCTCGCGGCTTCTAAAACCGTGGCTGGGAAATCAGGGTCGAACGAGGTGGCCTTCTGCGGGACGTATCCGATTTTCTTCCAGTCGCGGAATTCCGCCAGCTCCTTGCCGAATAGTTTTATGGTGCCCTGTCCTGGTTTGAGCAGGCCGAGCATGAGCTTCACGAGCGTTGTTTTGCCCGCGCCGTTCGGGCCTATCATGCCCACGAAATCCCCCCTGCGCAATTCGAAGCTGGCATTGTCCAGCACGGGCTGGCTCCCGAAGCTGAAGGACACGCCGCTGAACTCCACAATCTTTTCCTGCTTTTGAGACAAGCAATCCACCACTATGGATATTTACCTGCACGCCAAACCTTTTTTTAGGTTTGCCAGGTTCTCCTCCATGAGCGTGATGTAATTTCCGCCTCTCGCGTTTTCATCAGGAGTGAGCCCGTGCACCGAATTGAACACCAGCGCATAGCCACCTATTTCCTGGGATATGGTCTGCGCGGACCGCGGGTCTATGAGGCTCTCGAAAAAAACCGCGCTCACGTTCCTTTCCCTGGCCTGGGTTATTATCGCGGCAAGCTCTGACGCTGAAGGCTCTGCTTCCGGATTTATCCCGGTTATCGCGACCTGATTGCAACCGTATTCCCTGCAGAAATAGCCGAGCGTCGCGTGGGTTATGAGCACGTCTTTCTTTTCGCACGCGCTCATTCCGCTTCTTATCTTCGCGTCCAGCGCATCCAGCTTGGTTTTGTAATTTT
>JBAZLI010000053.1 GCA_041650355.1 Candidatus Micrarchaeia archaeon
GGAAGCAGTAGTGTAGCTTTCCCCAAGAGGGGCTATGAGCATGTGCTCGAATTCCCGGCAGGGGCGCCGCCCCCGCTGACCTCTGTGAAATCCTCACCGAAAAGCAGCTGGGCGAATGATTTTGCGTTCGCTATTGTCGCTGAAGTGCAGATGAACTGCGGCTTCCTGGAATGCTTTTTGGCGAGTATGCGCTTGAGGCGCCAGATTATGTTCCCTGCGTGGCCTCCGAAAACTCCGGAATAGGTGTGGAGTTCGTCAACCACTATGAGAGAGAGTTTTGAGAAGAAGGAATCGAATTTAGCGCTGTTGAGCAGGATGAAGTGGAGCATGTCGAAATTCGTTATCATTATTTTCGGCGGGTTCTTGCGCATCTTCTCCCTTTTGGAGTCAGGGGTGTCCCCATCGTATATTTCTGCGGTTATGCCGTAGAGCGCAAGGGGCTCGAAGCGCTTCATCTGGTCGCGCGCGAGCGCCTTTGTGGGGTATATTATGAGCGTGTTCTCGCCCCTGAGGGCGCGCTCTATCGCCTCGTTCATGTAGATTTCGCTTTTTCCGCTCGCTGTTGGCGCAACAACAACTATGCTTTTTCCTTCGCGCGCGAGCGCGATTCCCTCTGCCTGGTGCCTGTACAGCTTGTCTATTCCGCGCGAGGAGAAAACGGCTTTCGCGACTTCGCCCAGGGGGATTTCTGAATATTCCGGAGTCGCGGCTTTCTGGCGGAAAACAATCGGGCTGAACTCGTCGAGCATGAATCAAAAATGCGCGGAAGAGGTTAAAAACCCGGCCTGCAGCGTGGACAGCGGGAGGTCAGCAGGAGTAGATGTACACTTGTTTTCCGTCTTTGTTTGCGTCCAGCCTGCAAAAACCGAAACGCTCGAACTGCACCATGTGGCCTGGCTTTAGGTTCGCGGCGTTTTTCTCCGCGTACCCGTAGATTTTCTCCAGGCTCCGCTCGTTGTACATTCCCTCCACGAGAAGGTCGTGGGGCCTGAGCACTTCCGCCGGAATGTAATCCGAAACCCACTGGATTTTCTTCTCCACCATCCCGTCTGGCGCGGATTCCACCTCGAAATTCTTTTTTGAAATCAGCTTCACGTTGCACAAATCCTTGAGCCTGAACGTTTCGCCCTCTTTGATTTTCTCGAAATCCTCGCGGGGGATGTACACGAAATCCGAAACCTTCATGGGCCTGGTGCCTATATTCTCATTAGGGTGGCCCTTCAGCTCAAGCTCGCGCGGCTGCGCGTTCAGGAGGTGGATTTTTATCGGGTCCGGGACGAAAAAGAGATGGGAGGCGCGCGGCTCCAGGAGCTTGCGGTTTTCCGAAAGCAATCTGTCCCAGCCCGGCTCGCTTTCCACTTTGGAGAGGCCGAAGGAAAGCACGAAATTCCTTATCGCTTCCGGAAGGATTCCCCTTCTCGCGAGCCCTTTCAGCGTCGGTAGTCTAGGATCGTCCCATCCTGCGACTTTTCCCTCTTTCACCAGGGGCGTGATGAAGCGCTTGCTTATGGGCGCGTTCTTTATGGAAAGGCGCGAGAACTCAACGAGCTCAGGGTTCCTTATCCCGAAAAGCTTCAGGAGCAGGAAGTAAAGCTCATCGCGCAGCTCGTATTCCTTGGTGCGCATCGCGTGCGTAATTCCTTCCGCTGAATCCATTATCGGCGCTTCGAAATCGTACGTGGGCCACACGCGGTAGTTTTTCCCCTGGCGGTAATGCTCGGAATCAATTATTCTGAAAAGGCTCGGGTCGCGCATCACCGTGTTCTGGGCTTGGAGGTCGGATTTGAGGCGCAGGATTGCGTCCCCTGGTTTGTAATCGGCGTGCATTTTTTTCCATCGTGCGAGCGCCTCCTCCTTTCCGAGGGACTTGCACGCGCACGGCTTCCCAGTGCTCCTGCCTTCGCTTATCTGCTCCTGGGCGCAGGTGCACACGTAAACCGCTTCTTTCTCTATCAGCTTTTCCGCATATTCGTAAAAAAGGGGCATGCTGTCCGATGTGTAGGATTCTGAATCCCACTCTATTCCGAGCCACCTGAGCCCCTCCTTTATCGCATCTACGTATTCCTGGCTCTCTTTCTCCGGATTCGTGTCGTCGAAGCGCAGAATCATCTTGCCTCCGTACTCCTTCGCACAGCCATAGTCGAGGAACGCGGCTTTCGCGTGGCCTATGTGCGGGTAGCCAGAGGGCTCAGGGGGGAAGCGCGTAACCACTTTCCCGTATTCGGCATTCGGGAGCGCAAGCTTCTTTTCCTCCTGCTTTTTTTCTGCGAAAGCGTAGCTCTTGAGCTTGTGCTCTATTTCGTCTTTCCTGAGCTTGCCCACTTCCGAGACCGCTTCGCCTATGAGGCGCATGGTCTCCTTCATGTCTTTTTTCGCGTCCGGGAACTCGGCAATCACTTTCCCTGCTATGGCCCCTGGATTGGGCTTGCCGAAATCAAATGCGTTTTTGAGCGCGTGCTTCCTTATGGTTTCCGTGAGCGACATAATGATGCCTTAGGATGTAAGCCTGGGAAGATTAAAAAACGATGATGAAAAATCATTCATCTCTGGGAAAGATACATCGCGAAGAGTATGAGCCCTCCGCCCACTAACTGTACGGAGGACAGATATTCATTGAAGAGGATTACGCTCGTTATGGCTGCGAAAACCGGCTCGCATATGAATATGAGCGCTGTGTTGGAAGGTGCGACGTTTTTCTGCGCCGTGGTTTGCGCCCAGTATGCGAGCGCGGAGGCGAAAATCCCCAAATAGAGTACGGCGAGAAGGGGCTCAAGAGAGTAAGTTGTTGGAAGCCCGCCTGCGAATGGGAGCGCAATCCAGCTCAATACTGCGGCTGTGAGCATCTGCACAAGCACGAAAGAATTTGAGTCGCATTCCGAGCTTCTGGAGAGCAGGAGTATGTGCGCCGCGAAACCAACCGCGCACAGGAGCGTGAGCATTTCCCCGATGCCGAGCGAGAAGGAGGCGCCGGTGAGCAGCCAGAGGCCGAGCAGAGAGAGCAGGACGCAGGCAGCGATTTTCAGGCCCGGGGTCTTCCTTTTCAGGAGCGCCGCTCCGACCGGAACAAAGACTATGTACAGGCCGGTTATGAACGCGCTTGTCGCAGGGGAAATCGGTATCTGGCCGTAGGTTTGGGTCGCGAAGCTGAAGAAAAGTATCGCGCCCGCGGCAACTCCAAGCGTGATTTCCTTTTTGGTTAGCCGGCGCCGCGCTAGAAAAACCGGCAGCGCGAGAACCAACGATGCGATTGTGAACCTGAACGCCATTATCGGAAACGTCTCGTAGGCTGAAAGCGCGTATTTTACTGCTGGAAAGGAGAGCCCCCACATCAGCGCCGCACCCAGCAGCAAGGCTACGTCCTTTTTGTCATTCATGCATGTCCTTTCACCGCAGGAGTTAAAAATCCGGCCAGCCTGCGGCCGCATGCCCCACATCACATTTTAAAATCGTTTGATGCCCATATAGGTTAGCGACTTCTAGTTTCGGGATCGTGAGCCAACCTGGTATGCTGCAAGCTTCGGGAGTTTGTTATGCCGGTTCAAAGCAGTTTTCGGTTCGGAGTTCCCAGTTTCGTGCGGGAAACTGGAGACGGAAAACCGTAAACCCTGAAAATCCGGCCGGTCCCAAAATTTTTATCTTCCCAGTCTTATTTATAAACGGGTTTTGCGAAACCACATTATGAGCGGGGAAAAAACAGGGAAAGTCCGCACTGTTAAGATAACCGTGCAGGTTACCAGCGTCCAGATTTCTAATGGCGAGTTTCAGGAACGCGTGAAGATGCTGCTGGACAAGAACCGCGAGATGATAAGGTATCTCGCGAAAAAGTAGGGGTTCGCATGCTGGGCAGCAACGGGGTTCAGGTTTTCAAGACCAACGAAGGGCTCATCCTCCCGACCAAACAGAGCCTGATGGAGCTCTACAGGATGCTCACTGAGTACACGCGCGAATTCGCGAACACGGACGTGATGCACTACGGGCTCAGGTACGAGGGCATACTCACCATGTTGGAGAGCAGGCTCCAGGGCAAGAGATACGTGAAAGGCCCGCTCGAGAACGCGCTTTCGGTTTCAGAGGAGCTTGCGTTCAGGATAATGTGCGAGCACCCCTTCACTGACGGGAACAAGAGGACCGCGCTCATAAGCGCGTTCTTCTTTCTCATCATGAATTTGGATTACGTGAACAGGAATACGGGGAAGAGATACGCGTTCCTGCCGAGCGCGGGGAATTTCGACCTCGGCGCGCAGATGGAAAGGGCGAAGCAGATGGAGCTCCTCGCGGCATGGAATGATCAGAGGAGAACCCGGGAGCTGTACGAATTCCTCACTGGAAACGGGATAAGGGTGAGGAGCAAGAACAGGATAACCGAGGACCACATACGCCAATATTTGCGCAAATTCCTCAAGGAACTCGTAGTGGAGAACTAAGCGGGGGCGCGCATGGCTCGAACTCATTTGGTCTTCAGACCAAGGTCTCCCAGGGTGCCTGCTTTGTGCCGTGAAATTCAGCATAATCGCTTATTTTTCGAAAACCCAGTTTGAGATAGACCCCTTCAACATTCTTAGATGCAGTGAATCTAAAATATTTTTTTCCAAGGATACGTGCATTTTCCAATTGCTTCCGAATTAATGATTTTCCAAATCCCGTTCCTTGGTGCTCTTTCATCACTGCAACGCTTCTAAGATAATAAACCTCGCCACGTGGCTTGTGCAATTTGGCATCTGGCAAATCCAGCTCTTTCAAAGTTCTGCAAGGTAAATTACTCGCTAACCGAGAAAAGGAAGGAGTTCACGGGCGTCATACGCGACATGGATAAATGAAGCCTAAAGTGGCACAGCAAATAGTGAATTCTGGACTGTTGGGTTAGCGTCTTGGCAATATAATAGAAATTTTTATATAGAGGTTTGTGTTAAAATCATATTATGGCAAAGAGCGATAAAAAGGAGATGACACCTAAACAACGTGAAGAACTGCTCAGTGCATTGAAAGCCCGTTTTGAGGAAAACACGAATCGCCATAAAGGCCTTGAATGGGCCGGAGTACATGCAAAGCTAGGAGCCAATGCTGAAAAACTGCGGTCGCTCAACGAAATGGAAAGGACTGGCGGCGAACCGGATGTTGTTGGCCATGATAAAAAGACGGGCGAATACATTTTTTGCGATTGTTCAGAGGAAAGCCCCAAAGGCCGCAGAAACGTCTGTTACGACCGCGAAGCGTTAGAGGCAAGGAAAGAACATAAGCCAAAAGATAGCGCCATTGACATGGCAGCGGCCATGGGCATCGAGATTTTGACGGAAGAGCAATACCGGGAGCTGCAGAAACTTGGAAATTTCGATACGAAAACATCGAGTTGGGTGAAGACACCTGCCGAGATTAGAAAACTGGGCGGCGCACTCTTTTGTGATCGCCGTTACGGCAATGTCTTCGTGTATCACAATGGTGCAGAATCTTACTATGGCGTTAGGGGATTTCGCGGCTCGCTAAGGGTCTAAATTTGGACTTTGAATTTTGCTCCTGTTTTTTCATCAAATAGGCTACAGTTCGACCAACTTCATAGGTTGGATTCGGGCTGCTGCCCGAATTCCCGCAAATTTATGCTGAAATTTACGGTCGGTCAGGCAGACGAAAGTGTATCAGTCCGCACGCTAGGCTCGCACAGCTTAGCCTGAGCTACGAGGTTCAAAGACACACAGTGCATTTCCTTAGGAAATGAGGTGCCAATTTATTACACGATTTCGAGTCGGTAGAAATTAAAGTATTGACTTCACTTTCAATAACTACTGGTGACAAAGATGAAAAAACTCACAAAAAAAGAGGAAAACGTAATCATAGGAAAAGGTACCGAATCCCCATTTAGTGGAGAGTACAACGATTTTTTCAAGGTAGGGGTCTATGTATGCAGGCGTTGCGGCGCGCTACTCTATCGTTCAGCCGACAAGTTCAAATCAGATTGCGGCTGGCCTAGTTTTGATGATGCAATCCCAGGCGCAGTAAAAAGACTGCGCGATGCAGACGGAGCACGAACAGAAATACTGTGCAGCACCTGTGGCGGCCATCTTGGCCATGTTTTTGAAGGGGAAAAACTCACTTCAAAGAACACCCGTTATTGTGTCAATTCTTTATCAATGAAATTCATTCCAGAAGGAAAAATGAAATTCGAACAAATAGTGGTCGGCGCAGGCTGTTTCTGGTGTACTGAAGCTGTTTTTTCCATGGTGAAAGGCGTTATTTCGCTGACGCCTGGATATGCAGGTGGCACGACAGCCAATCCAACCTACGAACAAGTCTGCACGGGTAAAACTGGCCATGCCGAAGTGTTACGTATCACCTATAATAAAAAGAGCGTTTCTATAGAAAAATTGCTTGATAGTTTTTTTACAATGCACGACCCGACGTCGCTGAACAAACAAGGTTCTGACATTGGTACGCAATACCATTCGATAATACTTTATTCTACGCTCCAGCAAAAGAAAGCAGTCGATAAGTTCGTCAATAAAATAAAGGGCACGTATACACAACCCATTGTCACCGAAGTTAAAAAACTTACAACTTTCTATCCTGCAGAAGACTACCATAAGGATTATTTCCATAAGAACCCACACAATCCCTACTGTGCGCTCGTAATCGCGCCCAAATTGAACAAAGTCCGGGAGAAGCTGCGGTTGTTCCCATAGCTCTCTGCAAGCATCAAAGATATTTTTTTATGGAGTACAGCCGAAGTTGTGCAGCTGAATCTGCTGAAAATTTCTTTGGCTCGCGCCATTTCGGCTTCGGAGTGAATAACCCACGGCTGAAGCCGTGCTTTTAGTCCGGAACAATGAGGATTTCCCGCTTCGCTCAATCAAAGTTAGTCAGTCCGCACGGCTTTCTGCATTCAATGGCCGAGCACCGCGAGCAGGATGCCTGCGAGCCCGAGGAACAATCCGGCAAGCGTTATT
>JBAZLI010000054.1 GCA_041650355.1 Candidatus Micrarchaeia archaeon
CATCCCTCTATAAGCCGCTTTATCTCGCTGCTCGGAATTTCCGGAGGCACGAATATGCTCTCGTCAAGCGACGGCTGCACTGCCGCAGGCGCCTGGGCCGGCCTGGGATCCTGCACTATGACCCCGAAGTGCAGCTGGATGCTGTGGTCGCACTTGGGGCATTTCGCCAGCATTGTGAAATCCGTCAGGAGCAGGTCCGTGGTCAATGAGAGGGGAAATTCCATGCTGCACGCGCTGCACTTGAAGCTCTTGGTTATGTTGGTCATGCTATCCACCTTTTCGCCTTTTTGTCTCTATGCAACCTATCTTTATAATGCTATTCGACCGTGACCGATTTGGCCAGGTTCCTGGGCCTGTCCGGGTCTATGCCCCTCGACGTGCTGGTGTAGTACGCGAGAAGCTGCAGCAGCGGGAGCGTCGCGAACGGATGCAACCCGGCAGGGGTTTTTTGTATCTCCAGGGCCACGTCAACCTCTTTCATCACGTCCGGGTCGCTGGTGAGCGCTATCACGAAGGCGCCTCTCGCCTTAACCTCCTTTATGTTCCCGTGTATCTTCGGGAGCGTCTCGTCGCTTGGCGCGAGCGCTATCACCGGGACTCCCTTGGCTATGAGGCTGAGCGGGCCGTGCTTGAGTTCACCGCCAGGATAAGCTTCTGCATGGAGGTACGAAAGTTCCTTCAATTTGAGCGCGCCCTCCATAGCTATCGGGTAGGAAAGGCCCCTTCCGAGGAAGAATATATTCTCTTTTTCCTTCAGCTTTTCCGAAAGCCGCTTCACGTCCTGCTCCCGGGCCAGCGCGTTCTGCACTATCTCCGGGATTGAGGAAAGCCCCCTGCCCCCGAAAGCCAGCTTGTATATGACTGCGAGCTGTGATGAGAAAGTCTTGGTGGCCGCGACGCTCACCTCAGGGCCCGCATGGAGGTAGACCACCATGTCCGAGGCGCGCACTATGCTCGAACCGACCACGTTGGTTATTGAAAGAATCTTCGCGCCGTTCGATTTCGCGTATTTCACTGCCTGGAGCGTGTCCGCGGTCTCGCCGCTCTGCGAAATCGCTATCACCAGGGTTTCCTTCCCCGGGTTGGCTATGAACTGGTACTCGGAGGCTATGAACGGCTTCGCGTTGAGCCCCATGTGCTTCTCGAGCAGGATTGAGAACGCGATGGCGGCGTGGTAGGAAGTGCCGCACGCGAGTATGTGCACGCTCCGCGCCTTCGAGATTAGCTTGCGCGCTTCCTCCACGTCGGTGGCGAGCGACTCGTGCAAAACTGTTTTCTGCTCGTGGATTTCCTTGAGCATGAAATGCTGGAATCCGCCTTTTTCCGCGACTTCGGCGCTCCAGTTCACCTCCATAATCATGGGCTCGAGCTTTTTCCCGTCCAACGAGTATATTGCGTATTCGCCCGCAGACGCGACCACTATGCTCTCGTCCCCTATGGGGATGACGCGTTTCGTGTACGGCAGTACCGCTGGAATGTCCGAGGCGAGCATGTTCTCCTTTTCCCCCAGGCCAAGTATGAGCGGGCTGTTCCTCCTCGCAGCGAAAAGCTTCTCTGAACCGGTTGAGATTGCTACAATCGCGTAGGAGCCCCTGAGCGCCCTTATGGCCTCGAAAAAAGCCTTTTCCAGAGGCATGGACTTCGCGTTCTCCTCTATTAGATGGGCCACCACTTCGCTGTCGGTCTCGCTGTCGAACTTGTGCCCTTTGGAAAGCAAATCCTGCTTCAGCGGGAGGTAATTCTCTATTACCCCATTATGGACCAAGGCTATGCTTTTGGAGCAGCTGGAATGCGGATGGGCATTTTCCTTGCACACGCGCCCATGGGTCGCCCATCTCGAGTGACCCAAGGCGATGTGGCCTTCTAGCGAGGTGAACATAAGGGAATTAGCGACATCATCCACCCTTCCCGCGTCCTTCCTTATCTCTATGGAGTTTTCCCCTGCTATGGCTATTCCTGCCGAATCGTAGCCCCTATACTCCAGAGTCTTCAGCCCCTGCAGTATCACTTCCGAAGCCTTCCTGAATCCAGCATAACCTATAATGCCGCACATGCAAATGAGGTTCGCAGCAAAGCCTAATAAACATTATACGCAAAATGGTTTAGCGAAAAATAAATGGCTTAGAATGAATAGGGTGAAACCATGGCAGTGGAAAAATTGTTGGAAGGGAACATGAGATTCAGAAGCCAGCCTGCGCAGAAGGACCTTGCGAAGATGAGGGCTGAAACGCTGGACGGGCAGGCCCCGTACGCGATAGTGCTCACGTGCAGCGATTCGCGCGTGCCTCCGGAGCATATCTTTGATGCCGGCATAGGGGCGATATTCGTGATAAGGAACGCTGGCAACGTGGCTGACAAGGTGGCGCTCGGAAGCATAGAATACGCTGCTGAGCACCTGCACACGCCCCTGCTCGTGGTCATGGGGCATGAGAAATGCGGCGCGGTTAAAGCTGCATGGGAGCTTCCTGAAGGCCAGCACGCCGAGGGAAACATCGCGGACATAGTTAAAAAGATTGAGAAATCCGTGAAGAAGATGAAGAAGAAAGGCAAGGACATTGAGGATGCTGCGCGCGAGAATGTGAAGAACCAGATGAAGACGATATTAAGGAAGAGCGCGATATGCAAGAAGCTCGTGGAAGAAGGAAAACTCAAAATAGTGGGTGCGAAATACAAGCTTTCGGACGGGAGCGTTGAGTTCTTCTAGTTTTTCTTTTCATTCTCTATTTTTTTATTGTTTTCAGTATTTTACCCCTAATTTTTCCGAAAGCCTTTCCATCATCTCTTTGGTCATTTTTTCAAGAGTGTATTCGTGCTTCCAGCCCCAGTCGCGCCTCGCATCCGAATCGTCTATTGATTTCGGCCATGAGTCCGCGATTTTCTGCCTGAATTCAGGAATATGCTTCTTCACTTCCGCAGCTATTTCCTTCGGAGAGAAGCTCACTGCAGCAAGGTTGTAGCTCGTGCGTATCGCTATTCTTGAAGCAGGGGCTTCCATGATGCCGATTGTGGCTTTTATTGCGTCCGGCATGTACATCATGGGCAGCGTGCTGTCTTCCCCGAGGAAGCAGGCGTATTGCTTTTTCTGCAGGGCTTCGTAGAAGATTGCGATTGCGTAATCGGTCGTGCCCCCGCCGGGAAGGGCTTTGTAGCTTATCAGGCCCGGGTACCTCAAACTCCTCACGTCCACGCCGAATTTGAGGAAGTAATACTGGCAGAGAAGCTCGCCCGCGACTTTGGTGACTCCGTACATCGTGGTCGGCTCGAGCACCGTGCGCTGGGGCGTGCTGTCTCTGGGAGTGGTGGGGCCGAAGGCTGCAATTGAGCTGGGCCAGAACACCTTTATTTTGTATTCCCTGGCCAAATCAAGCACGTTCTTCAGGCTCCCCATGTTGACTTTCCACGCTAGTTCCGGATCCTGCTCGCCCTTCGCTGAGAGTATCGAGGCGAGATGGTAAACGGTTTTGATGTCGTACTTCTTCACCAGGGACTCCAGGGCACTTTTGTCCGCTGCGTCTGCGAACTCGAACGGCCCATGCAAAAGCTCCTGGCTCGGCTTTGCCCGGCTCCCCATTCCAACGACATTTTCATTCCCGAATTTCGCGCGGAGCTCGGGCACCAAATCCGAGCCTATCTGCCCGGTAGCCCCTATCACCAGAATCCTTTCAGCCATCCAACCACCTATTTCACGATTCCGAGCTCCTTCCCCACTTTCCCGAATTTCTCCAGCGCGAAATCCAAGTCCTCCTTGGAGAAGTCCGCGCGTATCATCGTCCTGATTCTCGCTTTCCCTTTCGCGACCATCGGGAAAACTATGGGCAAAGCGTAAACCCCTTCCTCGAAGAGTTTCAGGCTCAAATCCCTTGCTTTTGATTCATCGTAAGTCATTACAGGGGTGATGGGCGTTTCGCTTTCCCCCGTGTCAAAGCCGATTTCTTTTGCTCTCGCCTTGAAGTATTTTGTATTTTCCCACAGTTTTTTCACGAGCGCGTCGTCCCCCTCAAGCACTTCAAGCGCCTTTATGCTCGCCGCGATTACGGCGGGCGGCTGGGAACCTGTGAGCAGGTAGGTCCTGGATTTGTTGAGCAGGTATTTCTTTATCGTTTTGGTGGTTGCGATGAGACCGCCCATCGTTCCGAAGCCCTTTGAGAACGTGCCCATCTCCATGTCCACTTTTCCGTCCAGATTGAAATGGCTCACGATTCCCCGTCCGTGGCTTCCCAGAACTCCGTCCCCGTGCGCATCGTCCACGTATATGTGCGCCCCGTACTGGTCCGCAAGCGCGCAAATTTTATCCAGCGGCGCGATGTCCCCGTCCATCGAGAAAACCCCGTCTGTGATTATCCATATTCTTCTGTAGGCCTTGGCTTTCGTACCCTCAAGCACGCGCTTCAAATCGTCCATGTCCTTGTGCTTGAATATCGCGCGCTCGGCTTTGGTGAGCCGCACGCCGTCTATTATCGAGCCGTGGTTGAGCTCATCGGAAATTATCAAATCGCCTTCGCCTGCGATTGCCGGAATCGCGCCGGAATTCGCGGTAAACCCAGTATTGTAGTAAATCGCGTCCTCAGTGCGCTTGAAGCGCGCTATCGTTTCCTCAAGCTTCAGATGAAGTGCCATGTTCCCTGCGATGGGGCGCACAGAACCGCTCCCTGCACCGTATTTTTTCACCGCCTCTATCGCCGCTTCCTTCACTTCAGGATGGTTGGACAGCCCCAGATAGTTATTGGAGCAGAACATGAGCACTTTTTTTCCGCTCACCACGCTCCAGGGCTCCGAAGCGCTTTCCAGGGATTTCGGGTTCCAAAGCAGGTTCTTCTCCCCTAAATCCTTGAGCTCTGCGCCGAACTGCTGCTCCAAAGAAAGAATAGCCTTGCTTTTCTCCATCCCATCACCAGGAAATATTTGGAAGAGGGGGTTTAAAATAAGACGGTTTTGGCGTCGTCAAAGGGCACGAGAACGCGAAAAATTCTATTTAACGGGAAAATTTCGTAAATTTTCTCGGCATTTCCGGCTATCTTCGGCTATGCAGAAGAGCTAGTCATTCGCAAACGACTGGATGCTGGAAAAATCATTGTCCGCAGACAACGGGATTTGCAAATGGGAACCGCATCTCCGCGAGGCGCGGAGAGATGCCGCCTAAGCAGGCGGCACTGAGTTCGAATTTACGAATACAAGCACAAAATTTATATATTCTCGGAGCCTATCTCAATTTATCTTATGATTGCGCATCAGCAGGTGGTGGGATGATAAAGGAGATAATACTGCTAGCCAAGGACAGGCTGGGCCTGGTGGCCGACGTTTCCTACGTGCTTGCAAAGGAGAAGATAAACATAGAGCAAATAAACGTCAGCGTGGTTGACGAGAAGGCAATCATCATGCTCGGCGTGGCAAGCGCGAAGCATGAGAAGGCCAAGGTGGCGCTGGAGCGCAACGGCTTCGAAATCCTGCCCGCGAAATCCATAGTGGTGAGGCTGGACGACACGCCCGGCACGCTGGCCGAAGTGTCCAGGAAGCTAAGCGGTGCGAAGGTGAACGTGCTGAACATCCACATACTGGGCAAGAAGGACGGGAGCGTTTTTGATTCAATTGTCGTGGACCGGCCCAGGGAGGCCAGGAAAGTGCTCGGCAGCGCGGTCGTTAACGAGAGCGAGTGGACCCGATGAGCGGCAGCGAAGCAGCGTACGAGCTCAAGAAGCAGCTCAGGAAGCTTGGCGAGATGAGCGGCAGCGGGACCGAACTCGTTTCGGTTTACATACCCGCAGGATACCCGATACATGAGACCGGTAACCGGCTCAGGGAGGAGATAAACCAGGCCGGGAACATCAAGTCCAAGACCACGCGGAACAACGTCATCGGCGCGCTGGAGAGGATAATAGCGCATCTCAAGCTCTTCAAGCAGACTCCCCCGAACGGGATGGTCGCGTTCGCGGGGAACATATCCAACAATCCCTCGAAAACAGACATCCAGCTCTTTTCCCTCGAGCCGCCCCAGCCCCTGAGCGTGAGCGTGTACAGGTGCGACAACAGGTTCTTCCTGGAGCCGCTCCAGCGCATGCTCGACGCAACGGACAGCTACGGGATTGTGGTTATGGACGGAAGGGAAGCCACCATCGCGGTGCTCAAGGGCACGCAGACGGTGATAGTGAAGAAGCTGAACTCCATGGCGCACGCGAAAATCAGGAAGGGGGGGCAGAGCGCGAGGAGGTACGAGCGCCTGATAGAGGAAAGCATAGAGAAATATTACCAGCGCGTGGGCGCGGCGATGGACGACGCGTTCCTGGGAAGGGTGAAGGGGGTGGTGATAGGCGGCCCGGGCCCCACCAAGGACTTCTTCTACAAGGCGGCCCCGTACAACTACCAGCATAAAGTCCTCGGAGTGGTTGATACAGGATATACGGAGGAGTACGGCGTTCGCGAAGCCATAGGCAAGAGCGAGTCGCTCATCCTCGAACAGGAAGCCATAAAGGAGCGCGTAATCATTGAGAGGTTCATAAAGGAAGTGATAAACGACGGGCTTGCCACATATGGGGAGAAGGAAGTGCGCGCGGCCATAGAGA
>JBAZLI010000055.1 GCA_041650355.1 Candidatus Micrarchaeia archaeon
GAGAACTTCAAGGCCCTCCAGGACGAGCTTGCAGGCACCGAGAACAAGATATCGTACGTGCGCATGGCCTACAACGACACGGTGATGGAATACAACACCGCGATAAAGACGTTCCCGAACAACCTGCTCGCAGGCATGCTCGGCTTCAAGGACGTCCAATTCTTCCAAACCGAGGGCGCGGAGCGCCAGAGCGTCAAGGTGCAGTTCTGATTTTTCCTTTTTAAACCTCATTTTCCAAGTGAGCCCATGGACAAGGTCAACATATTCGACGCCATAGAGGCGAACAAGCGCAACTCCCTAATCCTGATTCTCCTCATGTCAAGCCTGCTTTTTTTCTCAGTGGCAGCAGCCGGTTATCTCTTCGGCCTTAATGAAATGGGCTTTGTTTTCGCCATTTTCGCTACCGTGGTTTACGTGCTTTTCGCATACGGCGCAGGCGCCCAGACAATACTCTCCATAAGCGGCGCCCGCGAACTGGATGAAGGCGAGGAGCCGTTCATACAAAACGTGGTCGAGGGCCTCGCCATCGCCGCAGGCATCCCGAAACCCAGGATTTGGGTGATGGAAGACGAAGGGATGAACGCATTCGCGACCGGAATCGAGCCGAAGAACAGCCATATAGTGTTCACGCGCGGCCTCCTGAAGAACATGAAGAGGGAGGAGCTGGAAGGGGTCGCGGCGCACGAGATTTCCCACATAGGCAACTACGACATAAGGTTCGCCACCCTCGCGGTAATCATGGTCGGCGCAATAGCCATCCTAGGAGAATTCGGCTGGCGCTTCGCAGGCTTCGGAGGAAGCAGAAGCAACAGGAAGGGCGGAAGCGCTGCATTGCTCATCATCGCCCTTGCCTTCGCGATACTCGCGCCCATTTTCGCGACCCTGGTTAAGCTCGCGCTCTCTCGACAGCGCGAATACCTAGCTGACGCGAACGCAGCCAAGCTCACCCGCTACCCGGCCGGCCTCGCAGGGGCATTGGAGAAAATAAGCGGCCACGCTTCTGTCTCAGGCGCCACTGGCACTACAGCATCGCTGTACATCGCGGACCCGCTCAAAAAGAGCATGCTCAGCGGCCTGCTCGCGACCCATCCTCCTATTGAAGAGAGGGTAAAAAGACTGAGGGCAATGTAATCCACGAAAAAACAAAACTGGAAAATAAAAGTTACTCGTTCTCCACAAGGAAATCCTTGAGCACTTCCCTGGCCTTCTTCGCCTTGTCCGTTTTCAGCGCTATCACGGTGTGCTTCCCGTCCCTGGTGAGCAGGTGCACGTTGGATATGCGAACCTTCGCCTTGGAGAGCATGCTCGTAATCCGGTTGAGCTCGCCGGGCTTGTCATCCACTTTCACGGCGAAATAATCCTCTTTTATGTTCTTGTAGCCGTTCTCGCCGAGCACCGCGACCGCCTTCTTGTTGTCGCTCAAGGTGAGCACCAGCACCACCCTGTCCCCGATGACGTTCACGCTTATGGTGTCTATGTTGATTTTGTTCTTGGCCAGAATGTAGGATATGTCCGCCAGCAGTCCGACCCTGTCGTTCTCCACCAGAATTATCGGCTTCATGCATCCCACCTCTCAGATTTTGTATATCTGCGCCTGCGGGATTCCCGCAATGGCCCGCACCTGCGGCTTCCCGGCCAGGCCCTGCCTGATTACGAAAGCCGTCGCGTTCTTCCCAACAACGTTTAGCGAGGAGAAGCTTTTTATTGCTTCCAGCATCTCGTCCTCGCCCACCTTTTCACCCTTATAAAAACCCGCGTACTTCCTGAGGTCCATCTTCCTGCCGCCTCTCTCGAAGACCTTCCCTATGAGTTCGCAGTCGCACACCGCGACCACGCGGCCGCGGGCGTTCTCGTGCACTTTCATATAGAACATAGCCTCAGTCCTGCTCCTTGTGCTCCCCGGGCTTCCCGTATATCTTCTTCCTCCTCGGCTCCTTCTTCGGCCGCGCCTCGCGCTCCTCTTTCTTTTCCCCATAAAGCATGAAATTCACTGTTTTGGGGCTTTCCCTGCGCTCAATATCCAGGATGAGCCATTTCTTCTTCGTGGCAAACTTGTTGTTCAGTATCCACTTTATCTCCCCGATTTTCATGCTCTTCACGTTCGAGCTAGTTACAATCACCCTGTAATCTGAATCGTCCTTCTCCAGCGCCTCCATGGCCTCGTAGAAATCGCGCCTTCCCCCGAACTGCACAACTACAATTGCGTTCCCCCTCCCCTTGAGGAAAAACCCGTCCGGCCGCTCCGCAATCTCCAGCCCGGCGCGCGCAGCGCTTTCCCTCACCTTCTTCAGCGTCTCTTCCCGGAGGTTCTGTTCCGGCTTTTCAATCTTCGCGAGCTGCTGGAGGAACTGAAGCATAGCCCAACTTCGCATTAAGCTTATAAAAACCTTCTTCCACTATCCAGCATGGAGGTTTCAGAGGCGGATAAAAAGTACTTATTTTCACTGGCGCGCACTGCAATCAAGTCGTATTTCTCCGAGGGGGACCGCCACTATCCTGCCGGCGTGCCTGAAAAATTCCAGAAGCCGATGGGCGTTTTCGTGACTCTCAGGAAGCGCGGCGAATTGCGGGGCTGCATAGGCTACCCTCTTCCGGCCGCGTCTGTCGCGCAGGCCGTTGCGGACAACGCGGTCAATGCGGCGTTTCACGACCCCCGCTTCCCCTCCCTCCAGCAGCCCGAGCTTCCGGAAGTTGAAATAGAGATAACCCTGCTCACGGTCCCAGAGCCCGTGGCGTACAAGGACCCTAAGGAGCTCCTGGAAAAGATAAAAATAGGGCGCGACGGCCTCATCCTGGAATACGGCCCGTACGCGGGGCTCCTGCTCCCGCAAGTGCCCGTAGAAGAGAAGTGGGACGTGCGCACCTACCTCTCTTGCCTGTGCAGGAAGGCCGGGCTGGATCCCGAAGCCTGGCTCACCAGGCCGGTACGCATAAAATCCTTCCAGGGCATAGTTCTTGGTGAGAAGAAATGAACGTTAAGCTCATAAAAAAGAATGGCAATTCCTACCTCCAGCTTCCCGAAGGGTTCATCGAGTGCGCGGAAGCCGAGCTTTTCCACCTCCGCGAAGGCTTCTGGCTCCTTTCGGCAGGAAAAATGGACAAGCCCAGGCAGCCCGAGCAGAAAGCCCAGCCCGGTCTGCGGCTGAGCCAGCGCGAGATTGCGGTGCTCAGGAAGCTTATGGGCATACGCTTCGCGGACCGCACCCCTTCAAAAGTGGAAAAGTCGTTCCCAAAGGAAGACCAGGAGATTGTGCGCCAGCTCATCAAGAAGAACGTCGTCCAGGTCTTTTACGGGGAGAAGTACAAGAAGACCGGGGTTTACAACATAAACAACCGCCTCTACGATGAAATCGAGCGCGCGGAATCCAGCCCAGCGCCTCCATCACCACGTCAGGCACAGCAGCCTCCCCAGGAGCAGAAGGCGTTCCATCCTGCGCAGCCTTTCCTCCGCTATTCCGAGCTCTCGAAACTCG
Source organism: Candidatus Micrarchaeia archaeon (assembly GCA_041650355.1). NCBI lineage: Archaea > Nanobdellati > Microcaldota > Candidatus Micrarchaeia > Candidatus Micrarchaeia archaeon. The sequence goes on from JBAZLI010000055.1 coordinate 3,474, forward strand.
GGTGGATGGTGATATCCAACCCACGCGACGCGGAACAATTTTCATTCAACCTCAAAAACTCGGGCTTCAGCATGAACGTGAAAGGGGTGCGCGGCTTCGACGGAAGATTCTACGTCGCAACCAACGCCTTCGTTTACGCAGCCTATTCCAAGGTTCAAGCGGTTCTCGCGAAGAAGAGCGAGATGGGGCTCGCGGAAATAGCCCAGCTCACGGGCCTGGAGCCCGAAGCGGTTCTTGTGGTGCTGCGCATACTCGCGGAAAGCGGGGAAGTGCTGGAGAAAAAGAGGGATCTTTTTTGCCTGGCATAGAGATAAAGGACCCGGTCCACGGTAATGTGGAGCTCACTGATTTCGAGGAGCGCCTCGCTGACACTCCGGACTTCCAGCGCCTCAGGAAAATCAGGCAGCTCGCGACCGCGAACCTCGTTTACCCCGGAGCCAACCACTCCCGCTTCGAGCATTCCCTGGGCACCCTGCATTTAGCGTCCCGCATCGCGGAAAAGCTCCCGCTCGACAAGGACGAAGCGGAGAAGCTCAGGCTCTACGCGTTGCTCCACGATATAGGGCATATTGCATTTTCCCACGAGGCCGAGCGCGTGACCACAAAACACCTTGGAACTCATGAAGAGATAGGGACGAAGAAGATGCTTTCCGGGGAGATGGGAGAGATACTGCTTGAACGCCTCAGCAGGAAAGAAATCACACGCCTTGGAAAGTCCGCGCATTCCGAAGCGATAACTTCAGACATAGGAGCGGACAGGATGGATTACTTGAAAAGGGACGCATACTACACCGGCGTCGCTTACGGGATGGTGGACGAGCAGCGCATAATAAGCAAGATGTTTTTGGAGAAAGGCGCGCTAGGAGTTGAATACGGGGCTTTGGAGGCCAGCGAAAGCCTTCTCGTCGCGCGCTTCATGATGTTTTCCACCGTTTATTTGCACCACACGGTGCGCATAGCCTCAGCGATGCTGGAGCGCGCGCTTTCCGTCGCGATAGAGGATGGTTTAGACCCGAAGCTCCTTCTCGGAAAAGGAGATGGGGAAGCCCTGGCCCTGCTCGCGCAGTACAGGCGCGCGCGGGAATACTCCAAATCAATCGAGGAAAGAAAGCTCTATAAGCAGGCGTACTCGCTTTCCCCCCCGCAATTCAAGGAATCCGAAATCCCTAAGCTCGAAGCCGAGCTTTCCTCGCTTGCAGGCTGCGACATTCTGATAGATTCTCCGGCCAGCTTCGTGAAGCTTTCAGGCTTTTTAGTTCGAACGCACGCAGGCAAAAGGCAGGAAATTTCTAAAATATCCGAGCTCGTGCGCTCGCTCAAGTCAGCTGAGGAGTCCAGGAAAAAAGCCCTTGTGCTCGCGCCAGCGCAATTCAGGGAAAAAGCGGAAAAAGAGTGCGCGCGCTTCTACTCCTGAATCTCTCTGTTTATGCCCTGTCCATACTTTTTCCAACTATTATCTTGGATAACTGGCCAGTTATGCAGTGTGTGTTGCCTTCCGAACCATATGTATTATTTTTTATAAATATAGTCTCCATTCCGTTATCCATTAGGATATCGCGTATCCTATGCTCTAATTGCAGGTCGCCAAAAGTCGGCATCAGGACATAAGTTTTTGATCCGACTTGAAGAGGTATCGAATTTGTATATGCCTGATATTTTTCGATATGTTCAAAAGTCGTCGGGATTTTTATAACTCTAAAGCCAAGGCTATTCAGTTGTTTTTCGTATTTTAATAAATTATTGCGTATTTCTATAAGTGAATCATCGTCATTCATGGTATTGCCTAAATCAGCTAAAACCGCAACGCCTTTCTTTGGGAAGAAAACTAGCTGATCTATATGAAAGGCGTAACTCGGCTGTTTGGGCAGAATGTCAAAAGGACCTGGATTTGGTACACCCATGATTTCCGCCCGGGTTGCTTTGAAAGTCCCTAGATATATATCAAGAATGTCCGAAGTGGAAATTATCCCCGTGTTTTTCACACTATATATCTCCCCGGTGCTTATTACGTCGTCCGACCCAATAAATACGATTTTCTCGCCTTTCGAGTTCTCTGCTTTGGTCAAATTTCCACCCTGCAATACTGCTGGCATCCGGATGTTTCCCGACTCATTAATTGACCCAAGAAGTCTAAAAGGCGATCCTTTATATTGGTAATCGGAAATCTTTTCCTGTGGCATCCAACCAGTTACATATCCTTGGTTAAGTCCTAGCGGTTCACCTAAATCCTGCGCCCATGGCTCATAAGTGTAATCCCCAATGTCAATGCGAAGCCTGCCGCTCTTAATCATATCCGTTAGCTTCGTAGAAGATAACCCTAACTGCCTCTCAATGTAGTCATGCGAATTTTTATCGGGAATTAATATAACTACTGAGGTCTCAGTTGACAAAGATAAAATCACATCTGCTAGTTCTGCTATCTCGGCCACAAAAAGTATGCTTCCGCCTATTCTCGGCATAATGAAGAAAAATTTTTTATAATCGTACTCTGGAACAAACGTAATCATCTCCAACCTTTCAGGTGCTTTAAAATATTCCGTAATCTTATCGTGATTCTCCTGGTTTGGAACCAGTCGCGGCGTTAATGCCTTTAGCGCATACTCTTTAATCCCTTTAGGGAACTCACTAAGGAATAGTTTTTCGACATCATCAATTTTAGGTTCTTTTTGAGAAAGCATGCTTGTTAACTTTCGGATTATTTTATCTATGCCTCTTTGCTTCATGTCGCTTATTTTAAAAATGTCTCTCCGTTCATAAAGAAATTTTCCCACTGTTTCTTGTACTGCAGACTGCTTATTCAAAAAGGGTGCCTGTGCTCTCGCACTTCCTGCTTGCTGTGCCAGGAATGTGGCTAGACTCTCGCAAACATGCTCCTGGAGGTGGGTCCATCTATCTTGGGGCCTTTCCGTTTCAGTATTTTGCTTTTCCTTCTTAGTATTTCCTA
>JBAZLI010000056.1 GCA_041650355.1 Candidatus Micrarchaeia archaeon
GACACTTCTGCACTTTCCGAAGGATTATACTATTGGAACGCGACCTGCACCGACCTCGCAGGGTGGGCCGGCTACAGCGAAACCTGGAGCTTCACGATAGACACGTCGGCTCCAACCGTTAATCTTTCCAGCCCTGCGGACGGCAACATTACCATCTCAACCACAATTGCATTCCAGTGGAACGCGACCGACACATACGACCCCAGCCTCGAGTGCTCCATTTACCTGGACGGAATTCTCAACGGCACTAATTCCACCCTGAACGGCTCCTCCTCGCTCACAGTGCACAACATCTCCTACGGCGCCCACTCCTGGAACGTGAGCTGCATTGACGACGCGAACAACACAGGCTGGAGCGAAACCTGGCAGTTCATCGTAGCAGCGCCATTCGCGCCCACAGTGACTCTGATTTCACCTCCGGATGCCGCTACGTTCAACTACTCTGGCCCAAAGAACCTGACATGGAGCGTCAACTACTCGGTCGGCCCAACGACTTGCGGGGTTTACCTGAACGGAACCGAAATAAGCTCGCTCTCAGCCCCGAACAACGCGCCGGTGACCAACGAAACAGCCCCGCTTTCCCAGGGTGCCTATTCCTGGAACGTAAACTGCACTGACGCTCTGGGCAACAACGGAACAAGCCTGCTTTGGACGTTCATAATAGATACTAACGATTCGAATGATTCGATAGTCTCGCTGGTGAGCCCTGCCGACGGGACGGCATTCAACTCCACAGGCGTCAAAACCCTCACCTGGAACGTCACGGACGATTACAGCGCTACCGAAAACTGCACCATTTACCTGAACAACAGCGCGATATTCTCGGGCAGCGTTTCCACGGGCGTAAATATCAATACTGACACTTCTGCACTTTCCGAAGGCTCATACTATTGGAACGCGACCTGCACCGACCTCGCAGGGTGGGCCGGCTACAGCGAAACCTGGAGCTTCACGATAGACACGGCAGGTCCAGAGGTGAGCCTCATAAGGCCCCAGGACAGGCAGGTGTTCTCATCTACCGGAAACAAGACCCTGGAGTGGAACGCCACCGATTCCGCCTACCCGCTCAACTGCACGGTTTACCTGGATTCAGAACCGATATCCAACGCATCTGTCATGAACGACTCCGCACAGTCCACTGTGACGCGGCGGCTCGGCGAAGGCAGGTACTACTGGAACGCGAGCTGCACTGACCCGGCGCTCAGCACCGGCTGGAGCCAGACCTGGAGCTTCCGGATAGACGATTCGGGCGGGTCCGATTACTGTGGCAACGGCCACCTGGTAACGCCCGGGGAAGAATGCGAAGTGGGCCATCCACTGTGCATAATAAACGCCACGGAATTCCCTACCTGGATATGCGACACATCAACATGCAAGTGCCACGCTCCGGAGCCGCGTTGCGGAGACCTAATAATCAACCAGTCCAACGAGAGCTGCGAACCCGGCGCAGTCCCATGCACCAATTCCAGCTGGACCTGCAATGCGGATTGCACCTGCTCACCCCCTAAAATAGCCCCACGTTGCGGAGACCTAATAATCAACCAGCCCAACGAGAGCTGCGAACCCGGCGCAGTCCCATGCGCCAATTCCAGCTGGACCTGCAATGCGGATTGCACATGCTCCGCACCCCCTGAACATCCATATTGCGGCGACGGAAGATGCAGCAATGGCGAGAACTGCACCACATGCCCGCAGGATTGCGGCCGATGCCCGTGCTCTTCCAACAGCGACTGCCCTGCGGACCAGATGTGCTCGAACGGCGAGTGCATCCCAGGCCTGGGCTGCCAGTTCAACAGTCCGCCCTGCGGCGAATGCTTCATGTGCCTGGACAACCAGTGCGTTGATTTAGTTAACCATCTGCGCATAGACGCCCCCCTGGAATCTCTTGTGAACAACACGGTCACAGTGGCGCTCTACAACATTTCCAACTCCACGATCCAGTCAGCATACCTGAACGTCACCGACCCGCTCAACATCAGCGAACGTTATTTGAGCGATGCGAACGGCCGGATTTTCTACCTTCCGCCCATCATCGGCTACTACACCTACTCCTCGTCCTGCGCCAACCTTACCGGAATACTTGGGACGTACGTTTACGACACGCAGTCCCAGCCCTCGGACAAAATCCTGATAATACCGCTCTACGTGACCGAGCCCAGCAAGCTCACCATTGACGTGGTGAGCATGGGTAAGCCCACAAAAGCAGGGGTGAAAGCCGATGAGCCCAACCAGAAGCAGAAAACATCAGACACGGACGCTTACGGCAGGTACGAGGAGACCCTCACGGTCCCAGGCAAATACGTCTACACGATTTCCGCATCCAACGTGCGGAGCCTTGCCGCGAACATACAGCTCACTCCGCTGCCAGCGAGCCGGGGCATACTAGATGATCCGAACCTCCTCATCCTGCTCATCATCCTGCTTCTGCTCATATTACTCTCGTACAAGTACAGGGACAGGATAGTGGCGCTGCTGTTCGGAAAAAAGGCCGCGGCCCTCAGCTTTGAACCTGAAAAACCCGTTGCGGGGGAGGAGCTGGCAATAACCCTGCGTGACGAGAAGGGGGGCCCGCTCAGGAACAAAAAACTCATTGTCGTTGGGGAAAATGGCGAAGTAGCCGAGCTGAAAACGGATTCCAAAGGCAGCGCATCCTTCATACCTCCGGCCAAAGGGACCTACATCTTCTCCTTCAGGGATGCGGAAATAGAAAACGGAAAAGTGGAAGTAGGCTGATTTTATCCTGTTGCGGCCCACGTTTAATTCTCGTAGCGCATCAATATTTTATCAATCCATCTCCCGAAATAGTTCTCGTACTCGTCCAGCCTCGCGACCTCTATGAACCCGAGTTTCTCGTAAAGTTTTCTTGCGGTTTCGTTCCCCTCCAGATGCTCAATCCAAATCCTGTGCGGCTTGAAATATTTCTTCGCAGCCTGAATCCCCTTTCTCAGGAGCATTTCGCCATAGCCTTTTCCGCGGTGCTTCTTCGCGACCGAAAGCCCGAAATGCACATTGTGCATCTCCTTATACCTGCCGCGCATCACGTCGCACACTCCAGCAATTTTCCTATCCACAAACAGGATAATTTTCATCTGGCTTTTTGCATCCATGGCCTTTGCGGTGCTTTCAAGCCATTCTTTTTCCTGCTTCAGCGTAACCGGTTTGTCCATAAGTATGTACGCCTTTTCCCGGATTATGGGATTTATGTAATCCATGAACGCCTTCGCGCCAAGTTTCCTGAGTTCCTTCCCGCTCCTTACTAATTTCAATTCCTCCATCCGCTCCACCTAAATCCCCGCATGCCTTTTCGCAATCTCATCCGCAAGCGCATCCAGCTTCGCATAGTCCGCTTCCTTCGGAGTTCCTTTCGCGAAAACCGGAGCAATAAGCTCAGCGCTTTTGAAATTTCCCAACGCGCCCTTAATCTGCTCCGCGTGCGTAGCAGCCCACCCATACGAGCCGATAATCGTGTAGAACTTCGCCTTGGGCTTCAGTATGTTTATCGCGTGCGCGGCATAGAGCAAAGCTGGGTGTGCCTCGTTCAGCACTACTGCGCTGGCGAAAACCACGGTCGCGGAATCCAGCAATTCCGAGCTCACGCCTTCAAAGCCGGTTTTTGCAACGTCAAAAACTTTCGTTTCAATTCCCTTTTTCGCAAGCGCATTCTCCAGATGCCGGACCATCTTTTCAGTGCTTCCGTGCATGCTCACATAAGCTATGAGCGCCTTGTTCTTCACTCTCTCAGAAGCCCATTCCCTGTGCAATCCGATAATTTTAGCCGGTTCCCCTATTATGGGCCCGTGGCTCGGCGCAATCATCTCCAAATCCATTCCCGCGACTCTCTCAAGATGCGTTCTGAAAAATGCGCGATAGGGCAGCATAATCTCTGCGAAATACCTCTTTCCATCTTCTTCATCGTACGTGCCGCCGAAGCTTTCATGCGAACCTAGGAAATCGCACGTGAACAGGATTTTTTCCTCAGCAACATAAGTGAACATAGTTTCAGGCCAGTGCACCCACGGAGCAAGAACGAATTTCAGCGTTTTCCCGCCCAAATCCAGCGCCTCGTTCTCCCCAACTAATGCAAAATTCTCGTCTTTCAAATCCAGCAAATCCATAAGCATGGTCTTGCACTTCGCATTCGTAACCACTTTCGCCCCTGGATAAAGCTCAAGGATTCTCGGAATTGAGCCCGAGTGGTCCTGCTCGGCGTGGTTTGAAATAATGTAATCCAGTCTTTCTACATTCAACTCGCGCAGATTCGCTATGAGTTCGTCTGCCTTGACCGGATCGACAGTATCAATAAGCGCAATTTTTTCAGTTCCCTTCACAATATAGGAATTGTAGCTCGTGCCCTCAGGGAGCGGAAACAGCTCGTCGAAAAATTTTCTCTCCGGATGATTTGCGCCCACCCAATAAATCCCCTTCTTTATTTCAGTAAAGGCCATCACGCACACCCCTGCCAAAATCCTTTATCGCATATTTAATTAACCTTATTTCACACATCTATTTATGGATTTCCTATCCGCCATCCTCACTGTCCTAGGTCTCGCGCTTTTCGAATCCATAAGCAGCATAGACAACGCGGTAATCAACGCCGAAGTGCTTTCGAAAATGAGCGAAAGAGCCAAACGCTGGTTCCTCACCTACGGCCTTCTGTTCGCGGTCTTCGGGCTCAGGCTCCTTCTTCCCCTCGCAATTGTATGGATTGCGAATCCCTCATTGCAACCGTTGGACATCCTTATGGCCGCATTCAGCAGCGACCCGAAAATAATAGACGCGATAGAATCCAGCTCCCCGATACTGCTCGCGGGCGGAGGGGTGTTCCTTGTATTCCTTTTCTTCCATTGGCTATTCATAGAGCCCAAGAACTTTGGCCTGAGGGAGGAGAGGTTCTTCATTTCCCAGGGCGTGTGGTTCTACACCACTGTTTCAATCCTGCTTACGGTGATAGTTTGGTTCGCACTCCAGATTGACAGCATGCTCGCTTTCGGCGCAGTCGTGGGTTCAACCGCGTTCTTCATCACGCACGGCTTCAAGCAGAACGCGGAAGCAAGGGAGCGCGAATTGCTCGGAGGGGAAGGAAGCAGGGAAATGAGCGACTGGAGCAAAATCCTCTACCTTGAGGTGATAGACGCGACCTTTTCAGTGGACGGAGTGGTAGGGGCGTTCGCATTCACGCTTTCCGTACCGCTCATAATGGTTGGGAGCGGCCTCGGCGCCCTCATAGTGCGCGAAGTGACCATAAGAAACATCGAATCCGTGAAAAAATACAAGTACTTGAAGAACGGGGCAATGTATTCAGTCTTCATCCTCGGCGCGATAATGCTCCTGGACGCTTTCGGCGCGCACATACCCAGCTTCATTTCCCCAGTGTTCACATTTGCGATAATAGGGTATTTCTTCTGGAAATCCAGGAGCGAACCTGGAATTTCCGCACAGAAAAACTAATCTTCAATCCTGCGCATATTGTCTATTATTATTGAAGATAAAAACAGGTTCAGTTTCTCATCCTCCCTTTCCCGCGCGAGCTTCGTGAGCGAAAGATACTCATCTCTATTATTAGGATGAATAACGATGAGCGGAAACCCGCTCCTAATTAGTATGTAATTCCAGAGCAGGCGCGCAACCCTTGCGTTCCCGTCCGAAAAAGGCATTATGTGCTGGAACTCGCTGTGCACGAACGTAGCGAATTCGACAGTCTCCCGCACATTTCTCTTTCCGGAAAGGAATTCGTTCGCGTCCTGGCATAATCTTTCCAGCTTCGGGACTATCTCCTGCGGCGCCGCGGCCAGATACTGCTGGCCCTCGGAAGCGCCCTGCGCGGCCCTGAAACCTCCCCTCGCAAGCCCGAACGAGGATATGCGGTGCAGCTCGAGAATCAGCCCTGGCGAAAGCTGTTCGTCCATATACTTCAGCAGATACTCGAGCGAAAGGAGACAATTCAGCACCATGCTCGATTCGCTCATCTTTTTTCCTTCAGGCGCAATGTCCCTGAGCACGAGCTCCTTCGCCTCCTCGAACGTGAGCTGGCTTCCGGAAAGCTGCGCGCTCGCCCACGCGTATTCCACCTTCCTGCTCTTCTCAACAGCCCAGGCGTTCAGATGCTTCCTGGCTTTCCGGCAATGCTCCAGCAGGCGCTCCATCTCCGCATAAGCCTGCGCATCTGCGGGCCTCGCATTTCTCCTCTTTTCCCGTTTCATCCCGAACAGTTCAAGAACCTCGTCAAAAACA
>JBAZLI010000057.1 GCA_041650355.1 Candidatus Micrarchaeia archaeon
CTGCTTCCCGGCCACCTGCCCTATATCCGCATTCATCACCAGGTAAGTCTCGTCAGGCCTGAGCGCCTCATTTATCCCTCTTAGCTCATCAGCCAATTCCACGTCGAAAGCGCTTCTTCCCGCAGAATCCACAATTACAATATCTTCCTTCGTTTCCGAGAGAGCCTTTCCGACCACTTTGGCAGCGTCTTTCTCTCCCAAAGCGGTGTAATACCTCACGCCGATTTTCTCGGCAAGCTGCCTGAGCTGCTCCTGCGCGGCCGGCCTCTCCACGTCAGCACCCACAAGCGCGACTGAAAGCCCCCTGGTTTTGTAAAAATACGCCATTTTCGCTGCGGACGTGGTTTTTCCGCTCCCGTAAAGCCCCAAAAGCAGCACCCTATGCCTGTCCATCCTGGGCTGGTAACCCTCGCCCATGAAGTCCACAAGCTCCGAGTAAACGACCTTGAGCACGTGCTCCCTGAGCGTGAGCGCCTCCATCTTCTCTGCGTGCAGCGCCCTGTTCTCTATTTTTTTGGAAAGCTCGAAAACAAGCTTCACATTCACGTCGCTTGAGATGAGTATGCGCTGAAGCTCCTTTATCAGCCCCTTGACTGCCGCTTCGTCCACTACTGGCAGATTCGCAATCTTCGCAAGCGCATCCCGCAGCTTTTTTCCCAAATCCATAAACAACCCTCTAATTCAGCAATTAAATATTGCTAAAAACCAATATAAAAGCCACGCCCTTAAACTGAACTAACACGTAAAAGCACATCTTTTTATTCATTTCGAACCGCATACTATAACATGAAACTCAGGATTTGCAACCTAAAAACCGCCGCACAAAGCCCGATTGTAAAAGCCACAAGCGTATTCCTGGCCCATCCGTTGCACGAATCTGCCCGCTTTTGCGGAATTGCATGGAGATATGCTAAACTGCATAAGAAAGAGAAACGATTCCTGGATGCGGCCGAAGCTTATGACAAAAAAGCGCTCGCAGTGGACAACACTTTAGGCAATCTCAAGGCTATGAAAACGGCCGGGGTAAACTACATGCTGGCCGCAGACGCCAGGCAAAAGGCGTGGAAGCTACGGCTCAAAATAAACCCCCGCGCGGTTCCTAGGCAGCGAGACAAATATGGTAGCATTGACGAGCATGGCATCAGCTCTGAGTGGGCGCTTGCGGTTTATTCATTCGCTGAAGCAATAAGGTTGGGCAAATCAATCATAGAAAGGCTCGGGTCTGAAGGCAAACCACGCGCGCCCATGCTTGAACACGTGGCCGCTACAAGGGAATTGCTTGCGGATTGTTTTACCAAATTAGGTGGGGATGACGGCGTTCAGAATGCCGCCCGCCAGTTAGAGATAGCCAAAGAAATGAGAGCTGAAGCTGACAACGAAAAGAAAATGCAATCGTTCTAATCTTCTTTCTCAAAAACCGCGATTTCCTCAAGCGAGACCATGTGGTCCGTCTTTATTCCCTTGCTCGCCTGCTTCCTCATTTCGCGCATGCTCTCGTAATAATCGTTAAGCTCGTCCCTGATTTTCTTCAGTTCAGGCTCTATCGCAGCTATCTCCCTTCCCACCTGCTCCACGTCCCCGTCCACGAGCCTCTTCTTCCTCCTCGCCTTTTCCACTTCAGAAACCTTCGCCAGCTCAGCTTCGACTTTTTTCACCTGCTTCACTAAATCCTTCTCCAACTTGGGGGTATAAGCCTGGGTGGAAATCCTGAATTCGAGCTGCCTGAGCTCCTTCCTCAAGGCCCCTATCCTCACATCCTTGGTCTGCTCCAGGAACGGCTCCAAAGCCTTCTGCTCGTACTCCTTGTACCGCTTTCTCGCGTTGAGCTTGGAAATCTTCTCCAGCAGCTCAGCCTTCCTCTTCTCGAGCTGCCTTATGTGCTCGTCGGCTTCGCTCTTCTGGTCCGAAGCGCCTTTCTGGTCTGCAACCTGTTCGCTCATTCAATCACGTAAACAAAGGAAAACTCGTTAAGGCATTTTTGTATAGGAATGTTTTAAAAACATGCAGAACACGCCCTTATAATGGAACTCCGCATCGTGCTTGTAGAGCCCGAGTACGCGTTCAACGTCGGCTCGGTTTGCCGTGCGATGAAGAACTTCGGGCAGTCCGAGCTTTTCCTCGTGAACCCGAAATGCCAGCTCGGAACAGATGCCTACAAGGGCGCGAAGCATTCCAAGGACGTGCTCGAAAGCGCGAAGACGGTCCGGACGCTGAAGGACGCAGTGGCCGGCTGCGGCCTGATAGCTGGAACAACTGGGATAAAACTGCGCAACAAGGGCACCATCCGCAGCGTAATCGGCCTCAGGGATTTCCTCGGGCGCCTCCACAGGTGCAAGAGCAAAAAAATCGCATTGGTTTTCGGCAGGGAGGGCATAGGCCTGAACGAGCGCGAGCTGAACGAGTGCGACCTTCTCACCCATATAGAGTGCTCGCCCGCGTATCCGGTGCTGAACCTCTCGCACGCGGTTGCGATAATCCTCTATTCCATTTCCAGGTTCAGCGGCTCCCAGGCCGAGCTTCCTGCGCGGAAAAGCGAACTCAGGGCGCTCCTGGAAATATTTTCCGGAATCTCATCCAAATACAGGAGGAAGAACAACCTCGCGCCCGTGGCATTCAGGCGCGTGGTTTCCCGCGCCGCGATAAACGAGCAGGAAGCAAGAGCCCTGCTCAACCTCTTCAGGCTCATCCTTGAAGATGCGGGCTAATCCGCACCCTCCTGCTGCCTATTTCGGCTCAGGAGCAGCCGTGCAGGGGCGCAGCTTCACCGAGCGCCCCGAATCAATTTTAAATACCCGCTGGCTATAACCTATCGCAAAAAACGCGCCGATGATTGCATGGACAAAAAGGAAAAGGAGAAGGAACTCCACAGGCTGGTTTCGCTGACGTTCGACGAGAAGCCCGAAATCAGGCGGGGGGCGGCATTGCAGCTCGCGGACAGCGGAGAGCCGGCCGCGCTGTTCGCCCTGATAGAGCTTTCCTACGACAAGGACGAAACCGTGAAGTCCACGGTGCAGGAAATACTTTCCAAGAAGAAGTCCAGCGGGGACAAGAACGCGATTTCCTTCGCGGACCTGTTCGCGCACGCGAACGAGAAGGAGGAGGCACAGCAGCCCGCGCTTCCTACGCCCGAGGAGGACCTCAGGAAGAAGCAGCTCCTCTCCCCCATAGAGCAGATATTCGAGAAGAAGCTCGGCAAGAACAAGGCCGCCATGGTGAAGGACAAGATGATGTCCACGATAGAGAAGATATACCTCAAGGCCGTGGGCTCCAGGAGCAGCCCGAACCCGACCGATGCAGGAAAACGCGAGAAGGCGATGCAGAAGATGCTCACCTCCTACGCAGACATCCTTTCCATGGGGCTGGACGAAGTGGCGTCTGTAGGCAGGCACGGCCGCGAGGAGAAGATTGCGGATGTGCAGACCATACAGGAATCAGCTTCGGAGCCGCCCATGGCCGAGGACGCGGTAGAAGTGCTCGAGCAGCTCGGAACCGGCGCGGACGCCTCAAAAATCTCCAAAGACCTCGCCTCCATAGTGGACGAGGAAGAGGAAATAAGGAAGGAGATTTCCAGCGGCGCGGAAGGCGACGCCGACAAGTCCATATTCCGCAGGGCATATGACGTGATGATGGCTTCCGACGGAGACGAGCAGGTGATGTTCGAACAGAGCCAGAAGCTCATGAAGCGGCTCGGCGAAGAGGTGGATTTCGCGTTCAAGATGGCCAAGCAGAGGTTCAAGGCCGAGAACATCACCCACCTCACCGAGCTCAGGAACGGGATGCGGAGCGTTAACACCGACCTGCTCACCGTCAAAAGCGCTGAAGCCGGGGAGTACATGCGCACCAAGACCAAGAAGGACAGCTACACGCGCATCACTGCGAACGATTCAGACGGGAGCGAGGGCATAATCTACCTGTTCGAGGGCCGCGGAAGCGAGGTGCGCCCGGAAATGAGAATCAAAGTGGTTAAAGGCCAGGTCAAGACATTCGAATTCTCCAAGGAGACCGCGATAACCGTTGGGAAGAAGGGCAGCGTCTACATAGTCTTATAGGCTAGATTTGCTTCCGCCATTTCCTTCTGCTTCCTCCTGCAGGCGCTCCGGCCTCGATTACAACTATTTTTTCAAAGAAGAACCTCTCCTCATCCACGACCTTTGCATCGAATCCGGCGTTCCTGAGCTTCCCGAGCGTTTTTTCTATCCCTGCAAGGCTGCTTTCCACGAGCAGCACTTTCCCGCCGGGTTTCAGGTATTTTGGAAATTCACGGATGAATCGGTCCGTAACCTTCCTCCCATCCTTCCCGCCGTCGAATGCAGCATTCGCATTTCCTTCCAGCCTTTCGCTTCGGGCAGTGGGAAGGTACGGCGGGTTGAAAACAATCGCGTCGAACTTTCCCTTCACGTTGGAAAAAAGGTCGCTCACCAGGAATTCCGCGTTCCCGGCTCCATTTTTTTCAGCGTTCGCCCTGGAGTTTTCCACGGCACGCGGGTTTATGTCCACCCCAACAACGAGGTTTTCAGCGCACGCTTTCGCGCATGCTAGCGCCTGTATTCCGCATCCGCACCCCATGTCGAGTATCCTGCCCCTCAGGAGTTCAGCGTGCCTTGCGAGAAGGAAGCTGTCCTCCGCAGGCTCGTAAACCTCTTCACCCACATCCAGTTTCAGCCCTGCGATCATGCCCTCACTTCTTCGCGAAAGCTTTCCTGACCTCCCCTACAACAAGCACGGAGAGCGCGGCGGAGAACGCGACTATTATGTCCTCGTTCGCCAGCCTGACCGTGTTGAAGAGCCCCTCGAGGGGCGCCAGCGCCACCACAGCCAGCTGCGCCGCAACCACGCCGAGCAGGGCAAGGATGAGCCATCTGTTCTCAAGCAGCCTGGAATGGAAATGTTCTGTCCTGGACCTGGAATTGAGCGCGTTCGCGACCTGCATCAGCGAGAACGAGCAGAACACCATCGTAATTGCTTTCACAGGCTCCACGGAGTTGTAGTAAAAGTATATTATTCCGCTTATGAGCGCCATGTACGCGGCCATGTTCACTGCCTCTATGGCAAATCCCGCGTCTATGAATCCGGTGTTCCTCCTGGGCCCGGTCTTCATCACCTCTTTTCCCGGCCTTTCCAGCCCCAGGGTTAACGCAGGAGGCCCGTCTATTATGAGGTTTATCCATAGAATCTGCACAGGCTCGAGCATCCTCATCCCAATTACATAAGGTATGGAAAGCATCACGAGCGCGAGGTTCGTGGTAATCTGGAACCTGAGGAAGCGGCCTATGTTCTCGGTTATCCCGCGCCCGTACTCTATCGCCTTTTCCAGGGTGGCGAAATTGTCGTCCGTGAGCACAAGGTCCGCGACCTCCTTGCTCACCGCGGTTCCGGTAAGCCCCATCACCACCCCCACGTGCGCCTTCTTCAGCGCAGGCGCGTCGTTCACCCCGTCCCCGGTCACAGCCACAATCTCATTCTGCTTCACGAGCCGCTCCACTATCCTCAGCTTGGACGCAGGAGTAGCGCGCGCCACCACGCTTATCTCCGAAAGCGCCATGTCCAATCCCGAATCATCCATGTCCTCGAGCTCGCCCCACACCACTATGCGCTTTCCATTGTCCAGCCCTATCTCGTGCCCTATCTTCCTCGCAGTCGCGATGTTGTCCCCTGTAATCATGATGACGCTTATCCCGGCCTGCCTGCACATCGCAATCGTTTGTTTCACCTCCCTCCGCACCGGATCGTGGAGCGCAAGCAGCCCGATGAATGTGAGCCCCTTCTCAGGAACTTCATCCCCCTCTGGCTTTCCCCAGGCAATCGCAATCACGCGCATCCCATCCGTTCCGAATTTCTCCAGCGCCTCGAGCACCCTCCTCTTCGCGTTCGCATCCATCTTCCCCGCGCCCTCGAAATTCGAGCACATCCCCAGCACGCTTTCAGGCGCGCCCTTCACTATTGCGACCCTGTTCCCTCCTATTTCGTAAACCCCTGCCATGTATTTCTTCGAGTAATCGAACGGGAAGAACGCGAGCTGGCGCGAAATCCAGCGGAAGCGCCTCA
>JBAZLI010000058.1 GCA_041650355.1 Candidatus Micrarchaeia archaeon
AGCACAAACCCTAATATCGCAGATATGAACCCGAATACGCATAGCCCCAGAAAAATATTGCTTCCAGTCTCATTCATGTATCCTCTTTTCTTGAACCCATCTTCAACTTCCTTTTGGAATCTGCGATAAAATACGCTATAAATCTGCTTGGATACACCGCTGGCCATCCCATATTCTACACTGAAATAACCCTCCTGGCCCCTTCGCCCGCTTATGAAATCGTAAAGCGCGCGCTGGTGTGACTTCAGCGATTCCAAATTCTTTCCTTCATTAAGATAGAACACAACCGTTTTCTTCTTGCTCTTGAAAAGGAAACCAACCTCAACTTCCTTTTCTTCCATGCGCAAATATTCTTGTTGCACCAACCACAGCATTTCACCGCTTATGCTGTTCGGCTCGGCCTTCCTGCTCAATAGATATGAAGCTTCCGCAGGAGACAAATCCCCTGGCGGTTCGCGTTCATAAGGCGCAACATATTGAAGTTGGGAAAGAGCCGTTTCCCTTCCATATATCAGATAAAGGAGAATGAATGCAAGCGGAAGCCCAAGCGCAAGCCCGTAATAAAACACCCTATATACAATGCCCTTCAGTTTCGTCTCCTCAATATACTTTTTTTCACCCTCTACTATCTCTGTCTTGCTCATATAATTCGGGGCCTTCCTCATATTGGAAAACCATTCCTTTGGCATAACAAGATTGATTTCAAGAATGATTCCAGAGGGGTGGTTGTTGGAAATCAAGCCCACATAATTCGCGCCCGTGGTATTGGTTATGCCTAAAATAGGCGGATGAACAAAATACTCAACTTTGTCGGTATCTCCTGGAACATGCACCGTGGCCTTCAGCTCCCCCACTCCCTCTGTCCACTGGTCGCCCCACAATTTGTAGAAGAACTGCGCGCAATCTTTTTGCTCAAGCACTTCCCCTTCTAAAGTATAAGTGAAGACCGCATTCACAGTCTCATAAGAATAATCGCTCTTCAGCACGAGCTCCCGCCACCCCCCGTTCATCTGGGTGTAGAATTCGCATTCCTTCTGCTCGCAATATCCAGAGGCATTGACGATGGCGAGGTCCGGGGGCTTCTGCACGTAAAGCTCGCGGAAAGTCCCGTCAAGCACGTAAGTTATGTTCTCCTTCACATATATGGTCCCGTCCTGGTTGAGGTAATAATCAACGCTGGCCCTGGGAATGGAATAGCTCCCGCTGGCAGAGAAAGCAACGCCCGAGAGCGCGAGCGCAACAAATACAATGGCGAACAGCATTTTTCTTTCCATGGATACCACCCGAACAAATCATAGTATGAAAGTAACAAATATATAGCATCCTGCGACGAACACGAACGAAGCGAGCCACACGAAGAAATTCCAGTCCTTTATGTCCTTCCCGTCCAGCCCGCTGAACGGAAGCATCTCTGCCATCGCCCAGAGCGCGCTCGTCGTGTAAATTATCTGGAAAAGCACGTGCGGATAAATCACGTTGATGAATGCGAAAAGCAGCATCGCCCCGTTGCTCAGCAGCGGCGCGCCCAGCTTCATCAGCCCGACCTTCCATCTCTCTGTCTCTTTCGGTATTTCTTCGAGTATGAACCCCTGCACCGAGAACGCGTTGCCCAGGAAGGAACTCACCAGAGTCACAAGCGAGCCCGCGGGCCAGAACCTGTACTCCATCCGTATCTTGAAGAAATGCGCGAAAATGCGGTGCGTCAGTTCGTGCGCTATCCCGGCAATCAGGCATATTATCGTGTTTATGAACGTCCAGAGAAGGAATTCCGGGGTCGGGCCGAAATACTGCCAGCTTATGGAAATCCCCAGGACAAGGGAAGCCCCGATTATGGCGAGCGCTTCGCTCAAATTCACTTTCCATGCATATACGCTCCCCTCCCCGACCTTCCTGTTTTTCCTCCCTATATCTAACGCCTTGAACTCGAAAACCGTCCTTGCCACGTTCATGAGCGCGAGCATGACCAGGGATACCGCGGTAGCCGCCGCAGGCACGTATTCAGGAGGTATGAATGCGCTGAGCGGCGAGTACCTCACGCTTATCCGTCCCGCGTTCGAGACTCCGCGCTTGTCCGATAGCGCAACCACCACGCTTCCATTCCCATTCTGGCCGTAATTCACCAGGAACTGGCCGTACACTTCCTCGCTCTCGTTCAGCACCCCGCGCTTGTCCAAAATCTCAGTCATCCTGTTCTGGGAAGGCCCGCCTATAAGCACGACTAGCGGATACGTTCCTGAATCTATGATTGCAAGCGCCGCATCTCCATCCCCCATCGCAGTAGCGTTGGCTATTGCAGGATACGCGGCTTTGGCGCTTTCCCACAACGCCTTCTCGGCCGCATCAGTGCCGCTGCCAGTGACCACGAGCGTCATCTTCGCTGCAATCACTTCGAAACTTCCGTTGGCGCTTTCCCAATCGCTCTCGTTTATCATCCCGAATATTTTCTGCGCGAAAGCGAATTCGCTGCCGTTCATCATTCCCATGCCTTGGAAAGCAGAGTAATTCATACCTCCTGCAGCGCTGATTACGCCTTGGGGAAGCTGGGCAGCCGAAAAAGAGGCCAGCAAAGCGAGCAGAATCATGTTCCTGAGAATACGCATGGTCGTTAATCTGCCGCGCTTTTTTTAAGCTTAATTGAGTAGCCAACCCATGGCCAGAAAGAAAGGCGCGCAAGACCATGTCGTCATACGGCTGATCAGATCCATTCTCGGCTTTCTCAAGTGGTGTGTTCTCACCCTCTGGAGCGTGCTCCGATTGTTTTTCAGCCTGCTTACCATAGGGGGGAAAAAATACGCCGAAGCGCAGGAAGAAAGGAAAAGGCCTGGAAAAGGGCCGCAGTACGAACCTCTGGCGGAAATTGAAAATTCCAGTGGCTCTGTATCCGGTTTTGAATCCATGCTTTATTCAGGCAAAAGCGCAATCGGGCTCGTAGTCGGGGCGCGCGGCTCGGGAAAAAGCGCCCTGGGAGTGAAAATCGCGGAGAACATGCGCGCCAAGACATCGCTTCCGGTCTATGCGATGGGTTTCGAGAAAAAGGCGCTTCCGCTCTGGATAACTCCGGTGCAGTCGCTAGGAGAGGTGAAGAACCGCTCCTTTCTGCTGGTGGATGAAGGCGGCATAGCATTCTCCTCCCGCAATTCCATGTCCGAATTGAACAAGCTCCTCAGCGAGCTGCTCCTCATCTCAAGGCACAAGGACATTTCGGTGCTTTTCATAACCCAGAATTCCTCGAACATAGAAGTGAACACGCTCAGGCAGGTGGATTATCTCCTGCTCAAGGCACCCTCCCTGCTCCAGCTGGATTTCGAGAGGAAGAAGATAAAGGAGATATACGAAAAGGCTAAAGAGGGATTCGGGAAGCACAAATACGTGAAGGGCCTCACGTTCGTGTACTCGGATTCGTTCACCGGCTTTGCCTCCAATTCCCTCCCTTCCTTCTGGAGTGAAAAGTTGAGCAAATCCTACGGGGAAAAGAAGCCCGGAGAGGCTAAATAGTCGCCCGCCATAGTTTTTCATGTATATTTATATACTAATCGCGCTCAAATAAATCCGGTGTTCTTATGGGAAATCCTCCCTTACTGGTTTCTGTACCTAGTATACTCAAATTGGGCGAAGCATCTGCCTGGGCTTCGAAATCCAGGAACGAGATGAAGAAATCCGTGTGGCTCGCAACTTTGCCTGACAAGACAGTGCGGGCTGTAGTAAGATACACAGGTCCGAAGGGGCTGAGCTGCATATACGACCCCTCTGCTTATGACCAAGCGACCAAGACTTTTGGAATCGGCTACTCGGAAAGAATGTACAAGAAAATTTTCGGAGTGGACGTAAAGAGCATGATTCCGTTCTCGTTGCCCGGTCCAAAGAAAAGCGACCTGGAACTGCTGAAGGACCATGTTCCCCCGTTCGGGATTTTGGGCGCTTCGCGCCACAACAGTTCAACAGAACGGCACTACAAGCACACTGGAATAGATATATACGGCCCCGAAGGCACCGCGCTTTTTGCGCCATCCGATGGGACTGTGGTTCGGGCCACCAATGAGAAGCGCGCGGGAAACTTTATTGAGATTAATGACGGCACTTATTTTTTCCGTTTTCTCCATTGCAAAGAATTGCTTGCCGATTTCGGAGCCCATGTTTTCCAAGGAGAGAAAATAGGGACTCTGGGCTCCACTGGAAACGCCAGATACGCGCGTTCCTGGATACTTTCAGGCGGCACAGGCAAAACCGGCAAATCCCACCTGCATCTTGAAGTCCGAGGCGGCAATGTCAGAAATGGGACGCCGTTCGATGGCATAGCGCTTCTTGAAGAGGGCCTGATTGGCGTGTTCCTAGATGTAGAGAACCTGAAATAGGTTTTGGTTTTGGGACAATCCTTTATAAACGAATATCCAACATAAATATTACTCGAACAGAAAGAAGAAAGACAAAAACGAAAAACGAAAACGGGGTGAAAAAATGGCAAAGAAGTCCGAGCCATCACAAGGGTGGTTTGAAATCCAGTAAGGAACCAGTTCCTCAGGCCAGTTTCAGAAATCAGCCTAATTTTGTCGAATCCCAGCGTGAAATGGAAAAAGAGCCCAGAGTGGGAAGACCTTCTACTCTCAATTCGGAAAAGCTCTATCTTCTTCTTGAGGCCTATTACACGAGGCCATATTCGCTCCGCCAGCTCGCGTCGATGTTCGGAGTTTCCAGAATGACGGTGTGGCGCACAGTGCAGCAATACTCGTTTGATGGGGTGAAACTATGAGTGTAGCACAAGTTAATCTTACAAAGCCAGGTATGTTCAATCCAGCAGCAACCGGACGTTGTTTGGCTCCTGAGCCGAAGGCAAGGAAAATGCCTGGAAACGGGCATGGTGAAGAAGCATGCAAAAAACAACCCGCTGCCCAAGTGTTTTCAGGAAAAATGCTTGAGCCGACGTGGAGCGAATACCTAAGCGGATGTACCGGGACCGAAAAAAATCAGAAGCCCAAAACACAGCATGTTCTCCCGCTCAGCCAGAGCGACACCCGGGCACATAATGATGGCATGTATCCACTCTGAGCTTTTGTTTTTGTACTATAATTAAAAACCTTATTCGGAAAATTCATCCGTATGAAAGACGAAGTGATGAAGGGCGTGGGCAGCAACGTCACCACTCTGGGCATAGTGAGCTTCCTCACCGACATTTCCAGCGAAATGATTTTTCCCGTGCTCCCTATTTTCATTACCTCGATTCTCGGCGCAGGAAAGGAGGCGCTGGGCATAATAGAGGGGCTTGCAGACAGCATAGCGAGCCTGGTGGAAATATTCTCAGGCTATTTCTCGGACAAGACCGGGAAGAGGAAGCAGCTCGTCATAGCAGGCTACGGCCTTTCATCCGTGGTGAAAGTCGGAATCGCGCTCTCAACCGCATGGTGGCACGTCCTGATAATGCGCAGCCTTGAGAGGATAGGGAAAGGGATAAGGACCTCCCCGAGAGACGCGATAATAGCGTCATCCTCCGCACCAGATGCAAGGGGCAAAGCATTCGGATTCCACAGGATGATGGACACCATCGGCGCGATAATAGGGCCGGTAATCGCATATTTCATCTTCGCCTGGTTCGGCACTGCAGAGCCGGGTTACAGGACTCTTTTCCTCGCTGCCATAATTCCGGCATTCCTCGCAGTGCTCGTCTTAATCCTGTTCGTGAAAGAGCCGGAAAAATCCAAACAGCCTGAGAAAAGGCCCTCCTTCTGGCAATCCCTGAAAGAACTTACCCCTGAATACAAGACGTTCCTCAAAATCTCGCTAGTGTTCTCGCTCTCCTACTTCAGCTTCGCGTTCTTCATAGTGCGCGCAACGGATTTGGGCATAGCGCCAGAGAGCGTGGTGGTGCTCTACATACTATACAATATAGTATACGCGGCTTCCTCCATACCCGCAGGCGCGCTTTCCGACAAGATAGGCAGGCGCGCAGTCATAGCAGCATCTTT
>JBAZLI010000059.1 GCA_041650355.1 Candidatus Micrarchaeia archaeon
CAGTGACCACCACAGGGGACTGGGGAACGACCTGGGAAACTATGAGCGGAATTGCTGTTCCGAAAACTCCCACGGGAAGTATGTTGCCCTTCACCATCCCGCGCCCTATCACTTTGCGCTTCACGTACTGCTCGAAGCCTGGGCTGTAGCGCATGGCTTCGCGCGGGGAAAGCACTATGCGCTTGGCTTCCTTCACTTCTATGCGCTCGAGCTTGACTTTGTCCCCGAGCCCGACTCCGGTGTTCTGGCGCACCGTGCCGTCCATGCGCACCATGTCCAGCCCTTCGTCTTCCGGGTGGCTCTGCCAAACTACCGCGATTGCGGACTTCTTGCCGCTTAATTTCACGAAATCCCCGGTAGCGAGGTTGAGCTCCTTCTTGGCTTTGGAATCTATGCGGACTATGCCGCGCCCTATGTCGTTCTGGAGCGCCTCTGAAACCTTCAGGAGAATGTTTTTTCCGTCCATCCCAACACCCCAATTATTTTCTCTTCCAGTCTTATAAACCACTACCTGCCGAACAGGGTTTCATCTATGCGCCCTGCCATCGCGCGCAGCAGGCGCATGCGCCTGAGCATGTCAGCTTCGACTTCCTCCACGGTCTTTTCCAGGCTTCCCCCGCGAAGGTAGTATTCGCGGCCGCGCCGCACTATCAGGCCTGCGCGCATGAACGTGTTCATGTGATAAACTACTGCAGCTTGGGTAACGTTGTTCGTGCGCGTTATCTCTATCGTCTTCACGCCGCCGCCTTTCCTGCTCGCGTCCAGGAGATGCAGGAATATGTCGAATGCGAGCCGGTCCCTTTTCGGGTCCATGTCCAGGCATTTGCACATCCACACCAGCTCGGATTTTACGTCGCTGGAATGCGGCGCGTCCAGCCCCACTATGGTTATTTTCTGCACTCGCTGGGCTCCCATGGAATAGATTGGAAAGGATAAATTTAAAAGGATTTGTTAAAATAATAAAAGATTACTTAAAATATTGCAGGCACGATTGCATGGCTGAGAAATTACCCAAGAAAGAGGAAATTGCGGAGATAGCGCACGAAGAGCCGAAGGAAATTTCCGGAGCGAAGGGGATGAAGGAGCTGGGTACGGAGAAGAAAAAGCCCGAGATTGGCGCGGACGAAAAGCCTGGGCTTCCTGAGGAGAGCGGAAAGGAGCTTGAGGAGGATTTGGTAAGGCTGCAGGCTGAGTTCGAGAATTACAGGAAAAGGACGCAGAAGGAGATGGGCGAGAGGAAGGAATTGGGGAAGATGGAGCTTGCGAAATCCCTGCTCAGCACGGTGGATGAGTTCGAGAATGCGCTCGGGCACCTGAAGGGCGAGGAGAAGAAGGGGATGGAGATGGTGCTTGCGAACATGCGGAAGGCGCTTGAGAAGGAAGGAGTCAGGGAGATGAAGTGCGATGGGGAGAAATACGACCCGTACATGCACGAAGTGGTTTTGCAGCAGGAGAGCGAGAGGGAAAGCGGAACTGTGCTGCAGGTCGCGAGGAAAGGGTACCTGTTCGGGGAAAAAGTGCTGAGGCATGCGCAAGTCATAGTTGCGAAAAAGAAGGAAATGGTACAGGCGAAAAAAGATGACGATGCAAAAGGCGGAGATGGAGGGAAAGAAAAGGAATGACGCGAAACGCGAAAATGAAGAAAAATAAAAGGTGAATGATATGGCAGGCGAAAAAATAATAGGGATTGATTTAGGAACTTCAAATTCTGCTGCTGCGGTCCTGGAAGCCGGGAGGCCGGTCATAGTTCCAAGCGCAGAGGGCGCTTCGCTTTATGGAAAGGCTTTCCCGAGCTATGTTTCAATAAATGCTGACGGAACCAGGATTGTCGGGGAGCCGGCGAAAAGGCAGGCTGTGGCTAATCCGCACGGGACAGTGAGCGCGTTCAAGAGGAAGATGGGCACTAATTACTTGTACGAAATCCACGGGAAGAAATACAAGCCCCAGGAGCTTTCTGCGATGCTGCTCCAGAAAATCAAGGCGGATGCAGAGTCGTTTTTGGGCCAGCCGGTGAAGAAAGCCGTAATTACCGTCCCTGCTTATTTTGACGACAACCAGAGGCAGGCTACGAAGGACGCGGGCGAGATTGCGGGGTTGGAAGTTGTGCGGCTGGTGAACGAGCCTACGGCAGCGTGCCTTGCCTACGGGCTGGACAAGGCCGGGAAGGACATGAAGGTAATGGTGTTCGATTTGGGCGGAGGGACGCTGGACGTAACCATCATGGAATTCGGGGGTAATGTTTTTGAAGTGAAGTCCACGAGCGGGGACACCCAGCTCGGAGGAACGGACATGGACAACATAATAGTGGATTATCTGGTGGACCAGTTCAGGAAGGAGAGCGGAACGGATGTGAGGAACGACGCACAGGCAGTGCAGAGGCTCAGGGAGGCGGGGGAAAAAGCGAAGATTGAGCTTTCAACGACTTTGCAGAGCGAGATAAGCCTGCCGTTCCTGGCTTCGGACGCGAAGGGGCCGAAGCACTTTTCGCACAAGTTCACAAGGGCTAAGCTCGAGGAGCTCGTGAGGCCGGTGATAGAGAGGTGCTCCAAGCCTGTGGAGCAGGCGCTCAGGGACGCCAAAATGAGCCCTGCGGACATACACAAGGTCATTTTAGTGGGCGGGCCTACGAGGATGCCCATGGTGCAGAAGTTCGTGGAGGGGTTGGTCGGGCCCAAGGTGGAGCGCGGAGTGGACCCGATGGAATGCGTCGCGATGGGAGCCGCGGTGCAGGCAGGGGTGCTCGCAGGGGAAGTGAAGGACATCCTCTTATTGGACGTTACGCCGCTCTCGCTGGGAATAGAGACGCTCGGAGGGGTTTTCACCAAGCTTATAGACAGGAACACCACCATCCCGGTGAAGAAGAGCCAGACTTTCTCTACAGCTGCGGACATGCAGACCTCGGTGGACATACACGTGTTCCAGGGGGAGCGGCCGATGGCGAGGGACAACATAGAGCTGGGGAAATTCGGGCTGGTTGGGATTCCGCCTGCGCCGAGGGGAGTGCCCCAGGTTGAAGTGACTTTTGACATAGACGCGAACGGGATTCTGCACGTGTCTGCAAAGGATTTGGGGACAGGGAAGGAGCAGAAGATGAAAATCGTGGCTCCGCACAAGATGGGCAAGGAGGAGATAGACAGGAAGATGAGGGAGGCAGAGGAGCATGCGGAAGAGGACAAGAAGACAAGGGAGCTTGCCGAGGCGAAGAACTCGCTGGAGTCCATGATTTACACAGGGGAAAAGACGCTCTCGGACTTCAAGGACAAAATCAATGATGAGCAGAAGAAGAAAATCGAGGATGCTTCCAAGGCTGCGAAAGAGGCGCTCGCCTCCGAGGACCTTGCGAAGATAAGGCAGGAAATGGAGAACTTGAAAAAGGTCCTGCAGGAAGTGGGGGGAAGCATTTACGGGCAAGGGGCCGGAAACCAAGGAGGAGCTGGGGATGGGCAGGGGCCTGGAGCCGGCGGGGAGGAGTTCAAGGGAAGTTACGGGCCTGGCCCGGACGAGGGAGGCGGCAAAGGCGATTACGTGGACGGGAAGTACGAGAAAAAGTGAGTGAACGGATGAGCTGATGAGCAAGCGGGACTATTACGAAGTGCTGGGGGTTTCCAGGGGCGCGGGCAGGGATGAAATCAAGAAAGCGTACCGCGAGCTGGCGCTGAAATACCATCCGGACAGGAACAAGGGCGCCGGGGCCGAGGAGAAGTTCAAGGAAATTTCCGAGGCTTACGCGGTGCTCGCGAACGACGAGAAGAGGGAGCAGTACGACCAGCTCGGGCACGCGGGCTTTGACCAGAGCTTCTCGCGCGAGGACATTTTCAGGAACGCGGATTTTTCGGATTTCGCTGACCTTTTCAGGCAGTTCGGATTTGAGGATTCGCCTTTCTTTTCCCAGGGCAGGCGCGGGAGAGGAAGGGCCAGCTACGGAGGGGATTTGGAAACCGAAGTGGAAGTGAGCCTTGAGGAGGCCGCGAAAGGGGTCAAGAAGGAAATACGGCTGGACAGGCACGTGCTTTGCCCGAGATGTTCTGGGAACGGGGCTGAACCAGGGTTCGGGTTCAAGACCTGCCAGAAGTGCAATGGGCGGGGCCAGGTGGTGCAGACGCAAAGGCTGGGCCCGATGGCGTTCAGGAGCGTGAGCACGTGCAATGCGTGCGGGGGGGAAGGAAGGACCGTGGAGAGGCAGTGCAGGGAATGCGGAGGGAGCGGAAGCGTGAGGAAGGAGGAAAGGATAGGCGCGGGCATTCCTGCAGGAATACAGGACGGGATGAGGGTGAGGCTCGAGGGGGAAGGGGAGCAGGGACGTGGCGGGAGCGGGGACCTTTACATCCATGTCCATGTGCTTCCGCACAGGATTTTCCAGAGGAAGGATGATGACCTTTACGTGGACGTGCTCATAACTTTCGGCCAGGCGGCGCTAGGGGCAAAAATAGAGGTGCCCACCATAGACGGAAGGAATGCGAAGCTGGACGTTCCGGCAGGGACTGCGAGCCACACGGTTTTCAGGATGAGGGGGGAGGGGATGCCGGACGTGCGGAGCGGAAGAAGGGGGAGCGAGATGGTGCGCGTAATCATCCAGGTGCCGAGGAAAGTTTCGCAGAAGCAGAAGGAACTGATTCAGCAACTTGAGGAATTGGGCAAGAAAGAGAAGGGATTTTTCGGATTTTAGTTGAAAATGTTTTGTTTGCGCTGGTGGTGTTATTGTAACTATAGTTACAATAGCTGGCGCATTTTTTAACTTATTTTACCAAGGAGTATTGGTGATTGGATGGCCGCTCCAGCGCAAAAAGAGAGGAAAAAGGAGGATAGCCCGAATGTAATACGTTACATGAATCTCAATAACAACATTATCGGCGCATATCTCACTCTGAGCTACAGGGACATGGTGCTTTGGCATGACATGGTCAGCGACGCGCTGGCAGGCAGAGGCAGGAAAGGCACTGACAAAGCCAGCGTCTTCAACGGCTTGACTGGCGCCCTGGTGAAAAGCGGGAGGATTGACGCTTTCACCTCGAAGCAAGTTTTCACTGATGTCAGGAAGATACCTGCTGAAATAAGCGATGAAAACGCCCTGGCAGTATTGATAATGTTTGAAGACAGGGAACTCCGTGCGGATGAGAGATTGCGGGAAATTTTCAGGAGCGCGCTTCGCGCTGGCGGCATTAAAGGATTTGAGAGCGAATGCAAAAAACAGAGATGGGAGGGGAATTGGGAAGCCGCGCAATACAGGGCCAAAAAGATGCTGGAGCCGGGCGCTAAAGCAGGCCGCCTGGAGGCGGTCCCAATCAATAACCAGGTGGCTAGGTTTGCCAGGGACCAAAAAGAGATGGAGGATAAAATCGGCGAAAGCAGCAGAAAACATCAGGCTTGACTTTTCAGCGAACCCCCCACCACTTTTCCTTCCTTAATTTCTATGAACATTTCCTTCCCGACAAAATCGCTCTTCTTGAGCTCCACCACGGTTTCCAGCTTTATGCCCTCAGCTACGTTCGCGTTCAGGATTTTGAGCGCCTCTTCCTTTGTGAATTCATGCTTTTCGCCATTGATGGTGATGGACAGTTTCGAATCCGAAACGACCAAATCCTCGATTTTTCCCCCGATTCCGGCCTTTTTCCTTTTCACCATCAGCCGCGATTCGGAGTTCATGTGCAATTCGCTGTTCTTAACTCTTGCGCTTTCTATCTTCACTTCCGCGCCCGGAAAAAGCCCTTTCCCGCGCTCCACGCCACCCCACATAACCACGCGCGCGGTGTTTTTCCCGTCTGAAATTGAAAACGAGAAGAATTTCCTCTTCTGCCCATCGCGCTCGTATTCCTTCAGCTCCCCTGCGTTCTCGACATAGCC
>JBAZLI010000060.1 GCA_041650355.1 Candidatus Micrarchaeia archaeon
TGGCCGCAATCATCCAACATAATTTTATCCGTGGCGCTTCTATTCTGGAAAAACACAGCAGCTTCTGTTTCGAAAACCGCAATCTTGGTGTCCATCTCGTAAGCGTCGCTCAGCGCGCCGCTCGCCTCAAATCTACCATACAACCGCCGCAACTCCACAAATCCATCTTCAATACTGGAATCAACCCCACCTCCCTGCAAGTATGCAGCATGCAGTTTGTTGATTTTTACAGATGCATTTTTCTTGTAAAGTTTCAGGTCGTTGGGAAGCCAGCCGGCATCATATTTCCTGAGCGCGTTTACCTGCCCGGCCAAATCCATCCCATCTAAACTCGAATTCAAATCTTGAAGGTGCGCACGCCTTAAAATCAGCCCCTCTTTGAAATCAGTGCCTGGCCGTCCGTCAAGCACGGCATCTATTTCCATAAGTTCGCTCCTGAGATCTGAAGCGTACTTTTCCCGTTCTTTCTGGAGTTTGGACCTTTCGTTTTCCTCCAAACCAATCTGCTCGTACGCCTGCCTGATTTTTACCGCTGCCCCGGCAAAATCACCATTTTCGAACAGTGCCTCAGCGTCGTGCACCAATCTGCTGGTTTCCAGGCTCAGATTCAATTTTTTCAAATATTCCAGCTCCTGCTTCAAATACTCGCTGCTGTTGTCAACATAATAGCTGATTTCGTATCTCGTTTCCTTGTTTTTCTTCAAACCATAAATCGTTATCAAAACCTGGCCTCCTTGCTCAACATATGAAATTTTTTCGCCCGTGAGAGTTATCACATTCAGCTCCTTGACCAAGCCTCCGCTAGGAATGCTCGTCGTGAGTGTTAGCCATTCCATATCTAACCCCGGCCTTACGTACGCGCTGTATTTCTGGTAAACCCTCTTCCCAATCAGGCTGCTCGCGTTCTGGTACGTGCCTTGTTCATATGCATCCAAAACTAGGTACCTGGCATTCAACATGTGCCTGCCTTCGCTCAAAATGGCCTGCGCAAAACCACCCTTAAGGCCCACCTCCACACCATCCACATCTAATGTTTCCCAATTGATTGGAACGTAAAAAGCGCTCACTGAGCCAAGGCATTCCACATCCCGTTGCTCCTCAACATCCGCGCTCCCGTCTGCATTCCCGCTCGCTGTCTTCTCGGCGCCCACAGTTCTCATGAGCGTAGCGTTCCTACCTAAACGGTACGTCTGCGTCTCAGAGGCCCCTATCTGGCGCAGATACATGGTCATCCTGCCGTCCGCATACGTGATTCCTCTGATATTGCTTCCCCCTGATTCAATATCTTCCTGTGAGAACTCCAGCGGCGTGCTGAATGACACCTGGACATCTTCGCCCGGATACTCAACGTTGTTGACTACGATTATGTCCAATTCGTTCCTGGTCGGCAAATCTAATATGGCCCATTCGGAAAAGAGCGCGCTTCTTACGCTCAGATATCTGCCTATCTGTAGCTCGATGCTCTCTTCAGCGTTGTGTGTCGCATATTCATACTTCTGTCGCAGCATAGCCAGCGACCCCACTGCGTCCGGATACACCATTCTGCCTCCGGAAACTATACCGTGTTCCGCGTTTTCAACCATCGTGTCCAAATCATCACAATCACTCCCACATAACTCTACTAGACGCATCGCCTCTGCCCTGGAGTCTTCGAGGTCTGCATATTCCTGCATCGCCTCTTCTACAGCCTGCGTAGCTATGGCTTCACACTCGGCTATCTGCTCGCTCGCATTGTTGCTCCTGCTCACTACAGCCAGCCACTCCTCTTCGTAGCTTACATCAATCCCGTCTTTTTTCGCGTTTTCCAGGATGCTTTTTGCTTTCCTGCATGCGCTTACTGCCGACCAGTTCGTGTCCGGCTCTGCACTGGCATCAACGGCCCTGGCTTCCTCTGCATATGAAATAGATGCGGCATAATACTCGAATTTCAATCCTGGTTTTTTCTCAGCCTTGCCTTTCTCCAGCATCTCTTTTGCTTTGGTGTAGAGTGCTGTTGCCCTCGCCGGCCAGGCAGCAGTCCCGAACTTGCGCTCTACGTCGATGATTTTAGCGCTGGCTTCGGCTTCGTACTGTTGCACCAACCTATCCGCGTCTTGCTCGGCTTGTTTGAACCCAACATCGGCTTGGGCAGAAAACGCTATGGCGCTATGTGCATGGGTCATGGCCGTAGCAAGGTAGCCCTCATTTCCATACGCATACGTGCTGCGCGCCAGATCCAATTCATGCCTCGCCTCTTCAAGATTGCTATTCGCCTTCGCGACTTGGTCAGAAACAGAAGCGTCGTTTCCCCCTCCAATACCGCTCAATTCCAGGCCGCCATGTATCCTCCACGATTCACCTAAGGCCGCCTGAGCTGATTCTTGTTCCGCTCTTTTCACCTGCGCCTCCGCATCCAGCCCAAGCGCCTTATATGTAGCCAGGGAACCGGAAATGTGGCCCGCTATCGTCCTGTTCAGTGCAAGCGCCCGTGCAATCTCACCCTCTTCCTCATCCCCCAAAACCTGCAGCGCTTCGCCAGCTTTCAGCATGGGGATTTCTTGTCTGACGCCATCAACGCCTTCCCAAACGACGCCCTTCAACCTGGTGAACGCCACATAGTTCTTGGATGTGCTATTGGTTCTGGCCGCATAAATGAAATTGGAGGCATTTTCACACGCATCGCTACCCGCGCTCTCAGCGCCGCATATTCCCATATACTCAGCATCCGCCAAACTCATCTCCGCGTCCCGCAACGCCGTATTGAACCTGGACGCCCTGGTTTCAAGTTCGTTTGCCGCGCCATCCATGGTCCCCTTCCATGCGGTTGAATATTCCTTGGAGAAAATCCTTAGTGCGATTGCACGCCTGACCTCGTCCCCGTACGGAACGTCGCAGGTCACTGTGCTTCCGAGAACAAGGCACGTGCAGTTCATTATGCCTCGGGCCGAGCACAGGGCCCCCACGTCAACAAAATACGGCAGTACGCCGCTCTCGCTGAAAGCATCTATCTGCTCCTTGGCCCATTTTGCTTTCGTGTAATTGGCCTTTGCAGAGCTCAGATTTCCGGCGGCCCATTTGTTCGCACCCGCCTTTTCCAACTCAAGCTGTTCTAAGCTGTATTGCAGCAAATCCGAGTTCCAACCTGGATCTAATGGCGGCACAAAAGTGTAGTCCACCACATTCGAATCGCCTGGCCAGCCATATACGTTCCATGGCCTGTCGTATTTTTCCGGAAGGAACTCTGAAGAAAACGAAAGAAAAGCGAGCGCAATCAGCCCAAAAACCACTCGTTTGAGCATATTTTTATATCTTGAGCAACAAATATAACATTATCGTTCTCCATGCTTTTACGTCATATGCCCTGCTTTGTAACTATAGTTACAATTCCCTCATTTATTCCGTACGTACCTCACTTTTCTATCCTCAACTATGAATTTCCCCCCTGCAGTCATCTGCGCGACCTTCTTCACTCCCTCATGCTCCAGCATCCTGAGCATCTGCGCGACTTCATCCCCGGTTTTGCAATCTGAAATATCAACAGCTTTCTGGTAAATTACCGGTCCTGCGTCCAGGCCAGCATCAACAAAATGAATCGTGATTCCGCTCACCTTGCACCCATAGTCAAACGCCTGGTGTTGTGCATCCACACCTGGAAAAGCCGGAAGCAGGGACGGATGCAAATTTATCATCCTGTTTTTGTATTTCTCGAACAATTCCGGAGCCTTCACCAGCCGCATATATCCAAGCAGATAGAGGTAATCCACCTTATACAAATCCGCTATGCGCATTACCTCCCTGTCCATATCCTCGCGCGTTTTGAATTTTCCTTTCTCCACAATATGAAATGGGATTCCAGCCTTTTTCGCCCGCTCCAAAGCGTACGCATCTTGTTTGTCAGTTATGAGCGCCCTTATTTCAGCGCCCTTTACCTCGCCATTCCCTATCCCGTCTATGAGCGCCTGAAAATTCGTTCCGTTCCCGCTTGCCAGCACAACAAAAGAAACCATCATTACACCTTGCTCAGCTTTTATTCAATTACCCATTCTTCTGCAATTATTTTATCCATTTGCATATCGTGCTCCTCGCGCGGCAGTTTGCCCAGCACCTGCCATTTATAGCACAATCCTATTGAAACCGCGCTGCTATTTGAAAGATACCTGTCGTAGCCGCCCTTTCCGAAACCCAGCCTGTGCTTCTCCAAATCAAAAGCAAGCCCGGGCACAATTAGCACATCCGGCTCCCCTTCTTCACCGTCAATCGGCTCCATCACACCATTATCGGCTTTCTCAAGGAGCGCTTCACCCCTGAATTCGCAGAAGCAAATCCCCCCGTTCAGTATTTTCGGCAAATAAATATTTTTTCCAAAAATTCCTGCCTTTTCAATCATCTTCCGCGTATCTATCTCGCCCCTGAGCGGGTAATAGAACCCCGCGCTTTCAGCCCTCAGAAATGCATAATCCGCAAACAAGCACCTGAATGCCCGTTCGCTCGCTTCCTCAACCTCCTTCTGAGCAAGCGCATCCCTTTTAGCGAGCATTTCCTTCCGCAGCGCGTTTTTGCTATCCATCCATGTCCACCCTGAACCTCAAAATAGCTGAAATGCCCCCTAGTCCCTTGAGTTCCTGCCCAGGGTCCCCCTCAGAAGAGAAAACCACTACCGCACTCGTTTTTTCCGCACCCTCGGCTAGCGCTTCAACTCCTTTGTCCGCCCGCAGCAATTCGTCCAGCACCATGAAAACCTCAACAGCCCCCATTTCCAGGGCTTTCTTGCTCTCCTCGCGCCCGTACGCCGCGAGCCCATCCTCCTTGTTTATGTGCACCTTCAGCCGGTTCATGAGCTCAGCTTCCTTTTCCATCCTCGCCTCACCCATCAGCCTCCCGACTATACCTCTCTTGAGCAGTTCATTCACGCCATTCCGTTCAGCATACGAAACATTCTCAAAAGAAACTCGTTTCAACAATTCAGGATTTTTCTTCTCCAGATACTTTCTGAAATTGTCCTTCTCGAAGCCCGGCCCCGCCACCACATACCTTTCCTCGTGCCCGTCCATCTCCTTCGCTATGTCCCCATAGTACGCGAGCTTCTTCTCCTCGAACCGCTCGTCCCGCTTCCTTGCCTCGCAGTAAATTTCCGCGCCGAAATCCACCCCGTAGCCCATAACCATCGCGGTGAGCGCCTTTTCATCATCCATCACAACGATGCGCACTTTCGGCCGCTTCGCCTCCTTCTCTGCTTCGCGCAGCCGGTTGAGCTGGTGCGCCTTCCAGTGCTTCACTATTGCTATCTTTCCCCCTTTCTCCACTTCGAGCGTATGGTATTTCCCGCGCTGCACGAATTCCTCAGGGCTTCCCTGCACGATTTTTCCCGTAAGCCTGAGCCTGTTCGCATACCTCGCGAACTCCGCCTTCTCCACTTCGATACGTATAAACACGGGCTTGCGCTCCTCCTTGTCCCCGAGCTTCACGCTCCTGAACGTTTTCGCTTCGGCAAAATCCCCTGCTTCCACGATCCGCTCCAGATGCCACAAATCATCCAGCGTTTCAGGAACCAGCGCCGCTTCGCCTGTTTTCTTGTCTATCCTGAGGATGCGCATAACCAGATTTGGAAGCGCGGTTTATAATTGGTTTCTCCATCGCGCTTTTTTCCAGCCTCCAAAACTAACAACAATTAAAAAACCCGTCTGGCAAATAACCTCATGGACGCTGGAGATGGAATCGGCATGGCGTGCATCGGTGGCGGCGCGCTTGCAATCGCGAGCTCTTTCATGCCTGCATCCATGGCCGGCACAGTCCCAGGCCTCAGCGGAATTTCCCCTCACATAACCTTTATGCTGGGCATCGGTG
>JBAZLI010000061.1 GCA_041650355.1 Candidatus Micrarchaeia archaeon
GAGAAAATTGTGATGAAGGCGGGTTATGTGACTGTCCGGATGCCAGCAGGGCCGGCTAAGGGCAGGACGAACGTTGCCCTCCTCGTAAACGATGTATGCGACTCGGATTATGTACGGGTGGGGCAAGAGGAATTCGGGATAGATGTGGAGGCTGGGCGGATAATGCTCGTTGATAAATTCTCGCTCGACGGAGAATATATCCAATGCGGGAGCGGTAAGGTACTCTTAAGGAAAGACACGCTGCCATACGTCGGACCAGTCTACTTCTCCGTCGGTGGGTCTTTGTCTCTGTCCCCTAGCACATGGATGACTGCTTCGTCCGTTCGCGAATTTTGGGTAGTGGAGGTCCCGGAGTCGGAGCTGGAACGCATGCAGGATGGAATAGATATGGAATTGAAGATTGGGGAGGACGTCCGCATACTCCCTTGCCAGACCCCGGCAGTACCACCCACGAAAGCGGCGCTCCAGGCAGTGCGCCAGTAAATGCGCGTTCCCAGGCTTACTTCTTCTTCATCTTCTGCATTATCGCGTGGTGCGCCATCAGCCGGATTGCGTTCACTTTTATGAACCCTATGGAATCCTGCTGGTTGAACCCGCCTGCGATGTTCATGCTGGAGAGGTCCTGGTCGTAGAGCGAGCTTGGGGATTTCCTGCCCTTGAGCGTGACGTTGCCCTTGTAGAGCGAAAGGTACACCACTCCGTCAACGACATCCTGGCTCTCGTCTATCGCAGCCATGAGGAACGCCATTTCAGGGCTGAACCAGAACCCGTTGTACACCAGTTCCGAGAATTTGGGTGCAAGCATGTCCCTGAGCCTGAGCACTTCGCGGTCCATCGCTATGGCTTCAATGTCCATGTGCGCTGCGCGCAAAATGGTCGCGCCCGGGGTTTCGTAAACGCCCCTGGACTTTATCCCTACGAAGCGGTTTTCCACAATATCTATTCTTCCGACCCCGTTTTCCGCCCCCAGTTTGTTGAGGTATAGGAACAACTCGAGCGGGTCAGTCTTCACGGTCCCGTCTTCCTTGTTCGCAACCTTCACCGGAATTCCATCTTTGAAATGGATTTCGATGCTGGTTTCCTTGTCAGGGGCTTCCTTAGGGGACTTGGTCCACTCGAACATGTCCTCTGTTGGAGCAGTCATCGGGTCCTCCAGGATGCCGGATTCGTAGCTGATGTGCATCAGGTTCGCGTCGGTGCTGTACGGCTTGTCCAGCGTGGCTTTTATCGGTATCCCCTTCTCCTTCGCGTAGTTTATGAGGTCCGGGCGGCCGCGGAATTTCGCCAGGAATTCCTGGTCCTTCCACGGCGCTATGACTTTTATCTTCGGGTTGAGCGCAAGGTACGTGAGCTCGAACCTGACTTGGTCGTTGCCCTTCCCGGTCGCGCCGTGCGAAACGTATTCCGCATTCTCCTTCTCGGCGATTTCCATCTGCTTCTTGGCTATCACAGGACGCGCCAGGGAAGTCCCGAGAAGGTAGCGCCCCTCGTAAATCGCGTTCGCCTTGATTGCAGGGAATATGAAATCAGTCACGAATTCCTTCTTCAGGTCCTCGATGTAGACTTTGCACGCGCCCACCTTGAGCGCCTTCTCCTTCGCGGCCTGCAAGTCCTCGTTCTGCCCCACGTCGGCGATGAACGCCACCACGTCATATCCCTTGTCCACGAGCCATTTCAGTATGCATGACGTGTCCAAACCGCCCGAATATGCTAAAACCACCTTGCCCAATTTGCTCAAGAAAACACCTCATCTGAACAGATTTTTTGATAGGGGTGTTCTTCCTTAACTAGTATTTTAATGTTGAGATTTAAATGCCACAATTTGACCGGGCAGTGTTACAAATGAAACAAATGATGTTTTTCAAAGCATGGAACCCCATGCGCGCCGAATATTCCGACTTGCCGGGCTTTGAGATTGAATAGGTTAATTAAGCGGCCGGGCGATTCAAATGCATGAACTGCCTGCGCTGCGGAAGGGAATGCGAAGGACAGTACTGCGACACGTGCAGGTTCTACGAGACCAACGACCAGTGCTGGCGCTGCAGGATGTATCTCCCGAAAGTAGAGCTTCAGCAGTGGAGGGGGCAGACTTACTGCCCGTATTGCATAATGGACATAAGGGATGAGGAAAAACGCGCCGAGGAGACAAGAGGGGAGCGCGCAAGAGAGCATAGGGGGCAGGAGCCAGGGGAGCGCGGGGAGTACCGCGGCGACGAAGGCATGCGGCCGGGCGGGGAACCCCAGGGAGGACACCCCTCGGAACCAGGGCCGTTCGGAGCCGGGCAGAAGGAGGATTACCTGTGCGACAAGTGCAAGGGGGATTTGGACATAGTTTATGTGGTCACCGACCACAAATTCTGCGAGGTGTGCTTCAACCAGCAGGTGAGGGAATGGAAGAAGAGCGGAGTGAAGCGGCCGCCGCACATAAAGTACCGCATAAAGGAGGGGCCAGGGCTTTTCTCCAGGCTCATACGATACCTGAAGGGCAGGATAAAGGAGGAGTGGGAGAGAAGAACGAAAAGGGAGGCCGGGCATAAGGGCGGGGGCGCCGGGAAGTAGGGACTGGAGAAGGAATTTATAAATAGTTAAGAGAAAACGCACTATGAGCCTGAATGTCAAGGGGGAGCCACGCCCTGCGCTCACTCTTCTTGTGATAATCGCCATCGGAGTGATGGTCGGCATGGTGATACGCAGCGGGAACTACTTCTGGCTGATGGTCATACCGAACACGTTCGCGCTCGCCCTGATAATCGTGATTCTTTTTGCCTACGGCGCAGCGGGCAGCTACGGGAAAAGCGGTAGGAAGAGCCTGCCGCGCCTCAGCGTGATAATACCGTCTTACAACTCCAAATCCACGATTTTCAAGACCCTGGGCGCAGTAAAGGCGTCCGTGTACCCGGGGAAGATGGAGGTCATTGTCGTTGACGATGGGAGCACGGACGGCTCCAGGGAGCTGCTCGGGTCAGCCAAGGGAATAAGGCTGCTCGCGCTGGAAAAGAACGAGGGCAAGGCCGGCGCCATAAACGCCGCGCTCAAGAGCGCCACGGGCGAAGTCGTGGCATGCGTGGATTCCGATTCATATCCTGAGCCCGAGGCGTTCGCAGAGGCGGTCTCGGTGCTCATGGAAGACGAGGAAATCGGGGTAGTGTCGTGCTTCGTGAAAGTCGCGAATCCGGATAATCTGCTGAAGAAATTTCAGGATATAGAGTTCCTGACCGGGTTCGGCTTCTTCCAGATAGGGGTGCACTTCCTGGACGCCATATCGGTCGCTCCTGGCCCGACTTCGGTTTTCAGGAAAAGCGCGCTGGAGAAAGTCGGGGGTTTCGACGAGCGCAACATAACCGAAGACCTGGAAATAGTGTGGAGGCTCAGGAAGAACGGGTACCGGATAGGGCACACGCCCAACGCCGTGATATACACTGAGGTGCCCGGGGACATAGTGAGCCTGCTCAAGCAGAGGATACGCTGGTACAGGGGGAAGTTCTACAACGTCCAGAAGCATTCGGACGTGCTGTTCAACCCGAAGTACGGGCTTTTCTCCACGCTCGTGGTCCCGTTTTCCTTCGCAGGGGAATTTACCGGCGTGGCGCTCAGCTTCTCGTTCGCTTACATAACCCTCACCCAGCTGGTGTGGAGCGCCCAGTACGCATGGACCACGCTCGCAGTGGGCGTGCCGTTTTCCATAGGAAGTGCCGGATTGGTGGTGAGCGCGTCCGCGGTGATAATGGGCTTCATGCTCATGTGCCCGCTGGTACTGGTGGTGTACCTAAGCTATGCCATCGCTGGCAGGAGCATAGGAATCCGGGACGTTCCGACCATACTCCTGTTCTTCCTGCTGTACGGCCCGCTCATTTCGCTGTTCTACTGCATAACCTTCTTAAAGGAGGTAAACCGGAGTGATTACACATGGAAGTGAAGAACCAGATACTCCTGAAGGCGGCACTGGTCACGATAGCGCTTTTCGCGGCCTCGCTGTACGTGGGATACAGCATCGAGTCCCAGAGCTACACCAGCACGGAAAGCAAGCTGAACGAGTTCCACGAGGAGCTTGAGAGCGCGCTCCTGTTCTCGCTTTTCATCCAGACGCACAACCAGAGCGAGTCCACCTGCGCGGTGCTCAGGGACCAGCTGGACGGAAGCGGCCAGAACGCCCTTGAGCTTTACGAGGAGCTGGAGACCAACAAGGGCACGGTGTTCACCAAGTACGACCAGCTCAGGGGCAGGTACTTCCTGGCAAACATGAGGTTCTACCTGATGCTCAGGGAGTACACGCAGGTGTGCAGCGACCATGAGCTGGAGCCGATACTGTTTTTTTACAAGACGTACGGCGACTGCCCGTCCTGCTACGCGCAGGGAAGGGTCCTGGACACCGTGCGCGCTGAGTGCGAAAACGCGAGGGTGTTCGCATTCCCGGCCGATTCAGAGGACCTGGCCATGATACGGGCGTTCAAAACATACTACAGCATAAACGGCACGCCTTCGCTCGTGATACGGGACGCTACGTACGATGGCATGGTGGAGACGGGCAGGATAAAGGCGCTAATAGGGTGCTGAAAAAGAGGCGCGACTGCGCGCGGGCGGCGGGTTTTTCTTGCCCGTTGCAGTTGGTCATCTCCACAGAGTTTCAGGCACTTTCTTTTTGTAATTTATGCTCCTTGCGAACACGAAGAGCAGGTCGCCCAGCCTATTCAGGTAAACCGGTATGGCGTCGTTCACGCCTTCCTGCCTCTTGAGTGCAATCACTTTTCGCTCGGCTTCGCGGCAAATTACGCGCGCGAGGTGCATGAGCGACGCGGTTTTGCTCCCGCCGGGAAGCACGAAGCTGGTTATTTTTGGCAGCTCGGCGTCGGTTTTGTCTATCAGCTCCTCGATTTCATTCACTTTCTGGGGCGAGAGGCGTGGAATCGCTATCTTCTCCCCCTCGGGAGTCGCGAGGTCCGAGCCCACCACGAAGAGCGTGCGCTGTATCTTGGACAGCCTCGCCTTCAGCTCCGGGTCGTCTGAAAACGCTATCACTATACCGAGCACCGAGTTGAGCTCGTCTATCTCCCCAGTCGCCTCTATCCTCGCATCGTCCTTCGCGACCACGCGGCCCCCTATTACGGTAGTTTCGCCGCCGTCGCCCCTCCTGGTGTAAATTTTCATAAGCGCCACCTACAAGGTTATGGAATATGTGAGCAGGTCCCCCACTGCAACGGTTATCAGGAGCGCGCCGAGAACGAACGGGAGAAACGGCGGCAGCTCCTTGTACACGTAAACCTCCTTCACCCTGAGCTTCTTCAGGCGCGCTATTTCCGCTGAATCGAGCAGCCTCTTTATGCCGTATTTCTTCACCAGCTCTGGCATGAGCTCAGGGGCCGCGAGGTCCCCGTCCTCTATTTCCGAGGGCTTCACCTTTCTCGCGAGCGATTCCATCACAGGTTCCTTGTACACCATGAACAGCATCGAGGAAAGCAGGAGCGTCCCGACCACGAGTACGTACACTGGCCCGAAAATGCCGGTGGAAGTTATGAAGTACATGAGCGCCAGGTACACTGGAACCAGGAGGAGGTATTCTATCCTGCCCTTCCTGCCCTTGAGCACCACGTTGGTTAGTATGTAGTAGAAGAAATACAGCGCGAACAGGAGGCAGGAGGTTATG
>JBAZLI010000062.1 GCA_041650355.1 Candidatus Micrarchaeia archaeon
TGCTCATCGCGGTGCAAGGAGGTTCTCTTTCCGAAGGAGTGGATTTCAGCAAAGGGGAGATAAAAAATGCGATTGTCGTGGGAATAGCGCTCGAGGAGATGAACCTGGAGATAAAATCCTTAATAGATTATTACCAGCAGAAATTCGGGAAAGGCTGGGAATACGCGTACATCTACCCGGGAATGACCCGCGCCCTCCAGTCCGCAGGGCGCGCGATACGGAAGGACGAGGACAAGGCAGCGATAATTTTCCTCGACGAGCGCTTCGCGTGGGGCAATTACCGCAAGATTCTCCCATCCGAGGAGGATTTCGCAATCGCTCCAGCAGAGAAGCTGCAGAACCGCCTGGAAAAGTTCTGGAATCCCAAATAAAACAGCGCGGCATCCGCCAATTCAGGAACGAATAAAAATTTACTAGCCCATATCCGTCCATGCTTCTGACCCAAAAGCATTCCCCGCGCAAGATTGACGATTTGGCAGGAAACGACGAAGCCAAGCGCACCATAAAGCAGTGGATTCTCAACTGGATGCGGGGAGTGAGGCAGAGACCGCTTTTAATAGACGGCCCGACCGGGATAGGGAAAACCTCCATCGCGTACGCGCTCAGGAACGAATACGATTTGGAGCTTATAGAGATGAGCGCGAGCGACATGCGGGACGCCAATTCAATAGGGCGTGTTCTCGCATCCGCAGGAACCGCCTCCTCGCTTTCGGGAAAGACCAAGCTCCTTCTCATAGACGATGTTGACGCTTTGCAGAGCAAGGACCGGGGAGGCGCTTCAGCAATCGCATCCCTCCTGAAAAGTGCCCAGGTCCCCGTAATGCTCACTGCTGCGGACGTGTGGGACCGGAAGCTTTCGGGGATAAAGGCAGAATGCCAGCTCCTGGAGCTCAGGCGAATCTCCAAATCCTCTGTGAAAAAAGCCCTCAAATCCATAGTCGAGGCAGAGAAGCTCGAAGTTCCTGAGTCATTTCTCGATTCCATAGCCGAGAACTGCAACGGCGATTTGCGCTCTGCGATAAACGATTTGCAGGCCGGGATGAACAACCCGCGCGACAGGGAAAAGGACATATTCGAGCGCATGAAAACGATATTCAAGTCCACCACTTACGCGCAGGCCCGCGAAGCCGGCTGGGGCGACGTGGAGCACGACTTCCTCAAGCTCTGGGTGGATGAAAACATACCTTTGGAGTATGAGCACAGGGACGAGATTGCGCTCGCGTACAATAATCTCTCTCGCGCAGATGTTCTTGACGGAAGGATAATGAACAGGCAGTACTGGGGGTTCCTGCGCTACTCCGGGGATTTGACTACGGCAGGAGTGGCGCTCTCAAAAAGAGAGAAATACTTCAAGTTCGTGCGCTACCAGTTCCCGAATTATTTAAGGCAGATGAGCTCGTTCTCTGCGAGGCGCGCCATGCTCAAGAGCATAGGCCACAAGATAGGAGTGCACACCCACACCGGCTGGAAGGATTCGCTCAATTACCTGCACATAATGCAGCACATCCTGGACCGGAACCCCGAATCCATGCGCTTTTATAACCTGGAGGAAAGCCAGGTCGCGTTCATACTCGGCGTTTCAGTTTCCGAGCTCGACGAGAAGTTCCGCGCCCCGAAGGAGGAGAAAACCCCTGGGAAAAAAGAAATCCCTGAAAAGCAGAAGAAGGCGGACGAGGACAAGAAATCTGAAGTGAAAAAGGCAGAGAAGGAAAAAGAAGGGAAAAAGGAATTTAGAAAGGCCGTGAAGGAGGGGCCCAAAACCGAGAAAAAGGACGCGAAAAAGGGCACCCTGAGCGATTTTCTCTGAGCCCTCCGAGATAGGTATATAAATCTGACGTCGGTATCGACGATAGGCTTATAAACCTTATTCAAATTATAGTCAGCGTCTTCGAGGAAATCCCCGAAGGCACAAATTTTGAGAGGTGCATGAAATGGGATCTAAAGTGGGTTCAGAGAAAATCTCTAGAGACGACGGCTATCTCTATTTTGTCGGCAAGGACGGCTACGTTTGGGCAGTCCCCATGAAGCACAACAAGAGCGGGAGAAAAAAGAAGGTGGGAAGCGAGAAAATCTCCAAGGAAGACGGCTTCATGTACTATGTCGGCAAGGACGGCTACGTGTACAAGGCGAAACTCAAAAACTACAGAAGGTAGTTCCAGGGTTTAATTTTTTCTTTATTTCCTATTTTTTCATTCTATACACCTTTTTAAAATCTTTACTGAGCTATACTATCCAGAATCATCACGCTAATCGATTTGTTTCGCAACCATGCGAGATTGAATCCTCTGAGGGTGAAAAATATGGAAGATTTCTTCGCTTCGAAGAAAATTTCATATTTCAATAGAAGCTGAAAAAAGGTGAAAATATGAAAGCAGTGATTTCCGATCCAAAAACCGGCAAGTCCTACCAGTCGGAACTTGACAAGGGCAGGGAAACGGCGCTGGCCGGCAAGAAGATAGGGGAAAAGGTGGACGGCGGCTCCATAGGCCTGGCCGGTTACTCGCTCGAAGTGCGCGGGGGTAGCGACACCAGCGGCTTCCCGATGAGGAAGGACATATCCGGAACCAGGAAGATTGCGGCCATACTCTCGGGCGGCACGGGCTACAGGCCCCACATGAAGGGCGTGAGGAAGAAGAAAACCGTGCGCGGGAACACGATTTCAGCGGATACGGTGCAGGTGAACCTCAAGATTCTGGAATACGGGAGCGCGAAGCTCGAGGAGCTTTTCCCGCCGAAGGAGAAGAAGGAGGAAAAGAAATAGGTGCATTTTTTGCAGGCTGAACTCAACATAGGGATGCTCGGGCATGTGGACCACGGAAAAACCACCTTGACCAAGGCGCTCACCAACAAATGGACCGCCTTGCACAGCGAGGAGCTCAAGAGGGGAATCTCAATTCGTTTGGGCTACGCCGATTTCTCCATCTACTATTGCAAGGACTGCAGCGAATATTCAGTTTCGGAAAAATGCCCCAAGTGCGGCAAGAAAGCCGAGTTCAAAAGGCGGATTTCGATAGTGGATTCGCCTGGCCACGAGACTTTGATGACCACCGCTATTTCCGCCTCGAGCATAATAGACGGATGCATATTCCTCATCGCCGCCAATGAACCATGCCCCCAGCCCCAGACCGCTGAGCATCTGATGATTCTCAACGCTACCGGAACAAAGAACGTCATTGTAGTACAGACAAAAGTTGACCTGGTTTCCAAAGCCCGCGCATTGGAGCACAGGGCCGAAATCGAGAATGCGCTCAAAGGCTCGGTCGCAGAGGGCGCGCCGATAATACCTATAATAGCCACCCACAGCGTGAATGTGGACGCACTTCTCGAAGCGATTCAGGAAAAGATTCCGACTCCCAAGCGCGATACGACCGCCCCTCCAAGATTGTACGTTTCCCGCTCGTTCGACGTGAACAAGCCAGGAACCGACATCCCGAAAATAAAAGGCGGGGTTTTCGGAGGCTCGCTCACCCAGGGCGTGCTCAAGCTCGGGGATGAGGTTGAGCTCAGGCCGGGAATACAGAAAAAGGACAAATCCCCTTACGAGCCGATAAAATTCAAAATCACCGCTTTGCGCTCTGAAACAGACGCTTTGGAGCAGGCGGCTCCCGGAGGATTGATTGCGCTCGGGAGCCCGCTCGACCCTTCGATAACGAAATCAGACACGCTTGTGGGCTCGGTCGTAGGGCTTCCCGGAAAGCTCCCTGAAGTTTCCGATACCATAAACGTGAAGTATTCCCTATTGGACAGGAAAGACATAGACAATGTGCCGCTCAAGCAGAACGAGCCCATAGTGGTGAACGTGCAGACCGCAACAGCCATCGGAGTAATAGCAAACCTTGCGAAAGGAATTGCAACCATCAAATTGAAAAGGCCCCTCTGCGTTGACAAGGGGAGCAAGGTCGCGCTTTCCAGGAAAATAGGGCAGAGATGGAGATTGAGCGGATGGGGCTCAATCAACTGATTTCCAGATAAATTTTATTTCCCCTGATTACTCTATTTTGTAAGCTTCGGCCCATTCGCTTCCTCCGCCCGGATTTATCCTGCTTAGCCCGCATTCCGTGACCAGTGCTTCCTCCCCCTCTGAATGCGCCCTTCCCATATAAAAAAAGTAGAGCAAAACGTCGTATCCGTCTCCCTTAAGTTTATCTACTGCGGTCCTGCACATCTGCAGGTCGGCTTTCCCGAGCCCGTTTACGACATCAAGGGCATTCTGGAAGACCGGGCCCCTGTCCAACTGCGAAGGCATCAGGTTTCCCGCAAAGGATATGTTTTCCTGATTCAGCAGCGCTATGGGCGTGAATACGAAATCCCCCTGAATCATCACTAAGCTTCCTTTGCTTTCACTGGACACTATGCATATCATGTGCGTTCCGTGCTTTGCCACCTCGTGCACGAATTCTGTCCGTTCGCGGTACGCTTCATCGCTGCCGGGCAGAACCGTAGCATAGCCGCAGAAGCTCATCCCAACAATCAGGAAAAGCAGACCTGCCGCAATTCTGTTATTCCCTAATTTTTCAGGATACTCCATAATCAAATAGGCAACAGCAACGAGCACGAAAATGTCATACACCAAATCCGAGCCGAACGGCATTCTGGTGAACAGCGTATTTTCCATATCTTGCGTGACTATGAAACTCGCGGTGTTCAGAAGGGGCAAGGCCAATAGAACGATGGCCGCCAGGTTGTCGTATTTTCTTTTCGACTCGCCTAGCGTGAAAAATGCAAGCAACATTATGAAAAGAACGGGAATGAAAGTAGATATCCCCAGGCTGAAAATCGAGCTTCCAACCTGGTTGGGACCTTCAAAATGGCCCAGCAGGAGCTTGTGCTGGAACACCAGCACAGAAATGAATATCGCGAGCGCCATTGCAGCCTGTTTTTTCAGCCCGTTTCCGGAAACAACTTCCTTCCAGGAAAGAACTGCGGCTCCGAGCACCGCCACTATGGGCTGGCTCATGGCAGAACCGAACATCAGGAGAAAATATGCCGGAATGCCAGCCTGTTTCCGCTTTTCCAGGAGAATAAGTGCAACAAAGAACATTATCGCGAGCATCGAGCGCGCCCGGTTTGTGAACGGGAAAAACGACCCTGCGTACGAATTTGCGATTATTAGCACTACTGCAAGAACCCTCATTTTTATGCTGCTTTTTCCATGTGCGTTGAGAATCATCCAGGCAAGGGCCGAAGAAATCATCAAATTGAGAATGAACGCGCTCGCCACCGGATCGCGCAAAAGAACGTCGAGCGCCGCGCCGAGCGCCGCATAGAGCGGAGGCATGTTCCCGAAGAACATGTACTCTCCGCCGCCCAATTGCGGTACAATTCCAAACAGGCCATGCTCCCCGAACGCCCCTATCGAGTAAACCGTTTCCGGAACGTCCGAAAAGCCCAGGTATGCGTCGCGCCAGTCGTGCACCTGGGTCGCCGAGAAAGC
The DNA here is from genome assembly GCA_041650355.1 of Candidatus Micrarchaeia archaeon. Classification (NCBI taxonomy): domain Archaea; kingdom Nanobdellati; phylum Microcaldota; class Candidatus Micrarchaeia; species Candidatus Micrarchaeia archaeon. The sequence continues at coordinate 5,435 of JBAZLI010000062.1, forward strand.
GAGTGCCAGGAAGGAGAAAAAAGCAAAGCACATGCCCGCCTTTTCAAAAATCCCCTCTGCGTCCTCCATCTCTCAGTCGCACCTCTTTTTGTAAAGAGCCACCGTCTTCCGTTCGTAAACCTTTTCGTATCCGCTGAAGTCAGGATGCTCGGTCCCAGTCACCACGACGTAG
>JBAZLI010000063.1 GCA_041650355.1 Candidatus Micrarchaeia archaeon
GTCCAGCACGAGCTCCCCGAAAACCCCGTCGTAGCCCGGAATCCAGCTCACGTTCCCGGCATTCACGCGCCCAATGGCCCCAGCTATCTCGGGGGAAGTTGCGAGCCTGAGCTGCTCCTCCGCAGCCTCGTAGACCGCGAACTCGTTCCCAAAATACCTTATTATCTTATCGTACTCCTCGCCGACCTGCTTCGCGACCTCGCTTTTTCCCAGCGCCTTCGCAATAAGCGTGGGCAATGGAACGATGTGCTTGAAAGGGACCGCATTCTCGGGTTTTTCCCCGAGCTTCCTGTCCGCCAAGTCCGCGACCCGGTGCAGCACCCCTATGGTGAGCGGCCTCTTGCACACCGGGCACCTGTTCCCGAGCTTCTTCGCCTGCCACGGGTCCAGGAGCACATTGCAGTTCCTGTGGCCATCGTAATGGTATTTCCCCTCCTCGGGAAAAAATTCGTACGTCTTCACGAAGCCCTTCCTGGTCTTTATCGCATTGACTATGGATTGGTAGCTGGCCTCCTCCAATTCGAAAACGTTGGCTTCCCTGCCCATCTTCTCAGGACTGTGCGAATCGCTGTTGGAAACCAGCGCGTATTTGTCCAGCTTGCTCAGCATCCAATTCATTCCCGGATCCGAGCTCAAGCCTGTTTCCAATGCAAATATGTTCTTCTCCATCCCTCCGTACGCTTCTTTCAGGTCATCAACTCCGCTCTTGGAGCCGAAAAGCGAGAACCACGGGGTCCATATGTGCGCAGGAATCACGAAAATGTCCTTCGAAATTCTGTCCGCGATTTCAAGCAGCTCCGCGGAGCTCATCATCAGCGTGGGCCGTCCGTCCTCCTCCAGCTTCCCGTATTTGGCAATCCCATCGCCAATCTGCGCTGCAACGTCAAAGTCCGGGGCAAGGAGCACGTGGTGCATCTTCTTGGTTTTCCCGTTCAGCTCGAAAATGTTGGAAACCTCCACCGAAAGCAGGAACTTCACTCCGTTGAATTCGTACAGCCCGTCTTGATTATCCTTGCTCTCAAGCGCAAGCTTCAGTTCCCTGAACCACGTGGGATGGGTGAAATCCCCTGTCGCAACCACCTGCACGCCTTTTGTTTTCGCGCCCCTGCTCAGCCCGTTCAAATCCGAATTAGGACTGGTTGCCCTCGCGTATTTGGAATGTAAATGCAGGTCTGCAATAATCCGCATAAGCTGGTTTTGCGAATAAAATTTATAAACCGGCGGAGCCCGCCGGATTCCATAGCTCAGCCAATTGTCCAATCAACCACGAACGGCTCGCTCCCCGCATTGTGAACTCCTGCTTCAGATCTGATTTGGGCAACTTTCAGGCTTAGCTGGCGCAAATCCCCCATCAGCTCTATGAACTGCCTCAGGCCGAGCGCCCCATCTGGTTCGTAGTTTACAGTCATTATGACGCCGTCCGCCCCAGAAGCCGTTGCAAGGCTCATGCTCTCCGCAATATTGCCGTTTCCGTTGGACAAGCTCGTACTGGCATCCATCATTACCGGCAGGCGGAGCCTCTTCAATGCAGGCATCATCCATATGTCCAGTCCTGTGTGATGTTCTAACGCCCCTGTGCATAAGACTATGTTGGAGTTGCCCTTGCCAAGCAGCTCGGTTGCTTTCAGCAGGTCCCCGAGCGTGGAACCAAACCCGTGCTTGAGCAGAGCCGGCATCCCGGAAGTGCCCACCTCGCTCAACAGCTCGGAATTCCGCATGTTCGCCTCAACCTGGAGCATATCCGCGCATCTGCCTACGGATTCAATATCCCGCGGATTCATGACCTCTACTAGGAGTGGCAATCCCGTAGCTTTCTTCGCCTTTTCAAGCGCCCCAAGGGCGCGAAGATTCAGCCGCCCCTGCGCCTCCTGGGAATACGGCCTGGGGAGCGGATTGAGGACCGCGCCGCGCAGCAGGTCCGCCCCGGCCCGCCCAGCCGCCTGCGCGATTGCAAGCATGCGTCCTTCGTTTTCCTCCACTCCGTAGGGCCCGGCCATTAAAACCAGGCCTTTCCCGAACCTCACTTTTCCAACCTGCACGACGCCTTTCCTTTCGCCCGTATCCATGATTTTCAATGTTTTCATTTCATTCATTTTTTCACCCTTCTTGGTTTTACCTCAATAAGACTGGCCTTCCAAAAGAAAAACCAGCAAAAAATAATTTTTTCAGACGCGGTTTTTCCAATAGCCATAGCTAATGCCTGAGAAGCAGCACTGTATTCCATTTGCTTGGGCTATCATTTCAACCACTATGTTTCCTAGTTTGATGGGATGAAAAATGCTTATAAATGCGTGTAACATAAAGCAGGCGAATCTCCGGATATGAAACAAAGCTTTTTATTGCTCGCACCCCTATCGTAAAACATGAGGACTGCGCTCGCATTTCTGCTAATTCTCGCTTTGCTGCATCCTGAAGTTCCATCCCAGGTCCAGGAGCAGGCCAGCCAGACTTTCACTTACATCATGATGATATTCATACTTGCCGCGCTGATCCTGTTCGCCCTGAAGCACGCGGATTTCAGCAAACTTTTTCCGCAGGATGCTCGGCAAGAGCAGCAGGAAGACGGGAAGGCGCAGTTTAAGCGGACCAGACGGGCCAGACGGAAAGCAGTAAAGCCCAGGAGGCGATGATTATGGTCACTATAGCAACTTTAGGGAGCCACAGCGCGCTGGACGTTTGCGAAGGCGCGAAGCAGGAGGGCTTCAGCACGCTCGTGATCGCGCAGAGGAAAAGGGAAAAGACGTACGCGCAGTATTACCGCACGCGCAGGCGCGGAAAGACGGAGCTGGGCGTTGTCGATGAGACGCTGGTGCTCGAGAAGTTTTCCCACATTTTGAAACATGAGAACATAGCATATATGAAAAAAAGGGACTGCATCTTCGTCCCGAACCGCAGCTTCTCGGTTTACGTGGGCAACGAGAACATAGAAAAGCATTTCCCAATCCCGATTTTCGGCAACCGCTTCCTTCTCAAGGCCGAAGAGCGCAACGTGGGCCGCAACCAGTACTATCTGATGGAGCAGGCGCGGATAGACACTCCGCGCGTGATGCCTTCGCCGGAAAGGATAGGAAGAATCTCAATAGTGAAGGTTTCCGAAGCCAAGCGCTCGTACGAGCGCGCGTTCTTCCTGGTGGATTCCTACGAAGATTACCTGCAGAAATCAGGAAAGCTCATCGGCCAGGGGATAATAACCAAGCAGGCGCTCGAGCAGGCGCGCATCGAGGAATTCGTTGTAGGCGCGCAGTTCAACTTCAATTTCTTCTATTCGCCCCTAAGCGGGGAGCTTGAGCTTCTCGGAATAGATACGAGGAGGCAGACCAACCTAGATGGGTTTTTGCACATGACCGCGGACATGCAGCTCGAAGCGCTCAAGCGCATGCGTGTTTCCAACATAGAGGCAGGGCACATAGCCGCAACCATACGTGAATCCCTCCTGGAGCAGGTGTTCCAGGCCGGAGAACGTTTGGTGGAAGTGTGCAAGCACGAATACAAGCCCGGGATAATAGGGCCATTCGCGCTCCAGTGCGCGCTCACCGAGGAGAACGGGAAGGAGAACCTGGTGGTTTTCGACGTCTCGTTCAGGATGCCCGGCTCCCCGGGCACGCGCTTCACCCCCTACTCATCGTACCTGTTCCGCGAGAGCATCTCGTTCGGAAGGAGAATAGCGATGGAAGTGAAGGACGCGCAGAAGCAGAAGGAGATGAACTTAATCACAACCTGAGCTGATTGCATGATTGAAAAATCCAGAATAGACTCAATAATCTCATCTTACAAAAAACCAGCAGTCGCTACAATATGCTCACACTCTTCGCTGCAGATTTTCCACGGCGCGAAGCTCGAGGGGCTGAAAACCATAGGGATATGCATGCGCGGAAAGGAGAAAATTTACGATGCGTTCCCGCTCGCAAAGCCCGATGATTTCATTTTCGTGGATTCCTATTCGCAGATTCCTGTTTCCGAATTGGTTGCACGCAGCGCAATAATAGTTCCGCACGGCTCATTCGTAGAATACGTGGGGGAGAAACTGGACAATCTCCCAATCCCGGTTTTAGGAAACCGCAGCTCGCTGGTTTGGGAGCGCTCGCGGGACAAAATGTTCGAGTGGATGCAGAAGGCAGGGCTCAGAACTCCGCGCGTCTTCCCCAACCCACAGGATATAGACCGGCCGGTGATAGTGAAATTCCCCGGGGCAAAAGGCGGGATGGGCTACGCGATAGTGAATTCATACGAAGAATACAAAAACAAGGTGGGAAGCAAGCCCGCGATGATACAGGAATTCCTTTCCGGAGTGAGAGCATACCCCCATTATTTCTATTCCCCGCTGAGCGCAAAGGGCTACCGCGCAGGAAAAGGCAGCGTGGAGCTTCTGGGAGTGGACAGGAGGGTGGAGAGCAACGCGGATGAAATAGGGCGCGCACTTTACGCGAATGCGAAAACCCCCATGGGCTTCACAGTGGTTGCTAACGAACCGCTCGTGCTTCGCGAATCCCTGCTCCCTGAATATTTGGAAATAGGGAAGAAAGTTTCCGAAGCCGCGGATAGGCTGTTTGGAGGAATCCCGGGCCCGTTCTGCGTTGAAACGATAATAACCGAGAAAATGGAGATTTACGCGTTCGAGATTTCAGCGCGCATAGTCGCAGGCACGAACATGTTCGCCGATTCATCTCCCTACTCGGTATTCATGGACAAGAAGCCCCTCTCAATGGGAAGGAGAATAGCGATTGAAATAAAGGAAGCGGCTAAAAAGAAGAGACTTTCGGAAATATTATACTAGTTTTCTTTTGGGGGTGAAACCCTCAGCCCCTTTTCTTTCCTAAAGAAAAGGGGATATGGGATGGGAAGGAGAATAGCGATTGAAATAAAGGAAGCGACTAAAAAGAAGAGATTAAAAGAAATTGTTTACTGAACTATTTCTTCTTTTTCCCTGCAACCACCCCAAAAATATAGTTCCCATAGGGCGAATCCTTTCTTTTGAGCAGGATAATCCTGGACAAATAATCCGCATCAATTATTGAATAGTCTGGAAGCATTTCCGCAATCTTTTCCGCATACTCCTGCACGTGCTCGTGCCCAGGCATGTTCTCGAAAACCAGCCTCTTCCTGGAATCCCCTAAAAACATGTATCCCTTTATCTCAATAAAATCTGCTTTCGTTTTTTCGAACATTTCCGCAAAATCCTCCACGTATTTTTCCGAGTCGTTAACTCCCCTTATGA
>JBAZLI010000064.1 GCA_041650355.1 Candidatus Micrarchaeia archaeon
CACGGACAATCTCTTGGCCCTGCTTCCCCTGCTCATGGTCCCTGAAACGATTATTTCGGCCCCGATTGCTCCGGAGGCCATGATTTCCCTGAGAAGGTAGTGGAGGACCATCCTCGCTTTCTTGCCCATCTCGAGCATTTTGGCGGCGCGCCTGCCCATTATCCTGGGCTCAAGGCCCGGGTGCCTGACTTCCACCACGCTTATCTGCGGGTTCTTTATGTTGAACTCGCGCTGGAGCGTCTCGGTGAGCTGGTTTATCACGCCCCCGCGCCTGCCTATTATCTTTCCGGGATTCATCACTTCGAGCGTGATGCGCGTGACGACCGGCGTGCGCTGGATGTCTATGTTCGCAAGGTCGGTCCGGTCCAGCCCTTTCTCCAGGAACTTCATTATCTCGTACTGGAGGATGGGCTCTTCGATGAACTTCTTCTCGTATACCATCAGGATTCACCTTTCTTCTGCGCCTTCTGGGCCGGATTGACCGCTTTCTTCGATTGGTCTTTATTCTCGGTCTTTACTTCTGGTTTCGCCACGGGCCTGGCTTCGCTTTTTGCCTCTTGCTTGGTTTGAATTTTAGGTTCGGGTTTCGGCTCGGGTTTCTTCTCCGCAATCTTGATTTCAGGTTTCTGGGTCTGCGCAACAGCCTTGGATTCAGGCTTTTGGATTTGCGCGGCCTTGGAGTCGGATTTTGTTTCCTTCTTCTCTTTCTTGGAAGGAACGCGTTCTGCTACGACGATTTCTATGCGCGCGGTCTCGAAATTGGAGCGCATGCGCTTCCCTTTCGGCGCGAGGCGCGGGAAGCTGCTCTTCCTGTTCGCGGACGCGTGCACCACCAGGAGGTCCTCGCTCAGGCTCTTGGCTTTCGCCGAGGAGATTGCGCTGATGAGCGCGTTGAGCACGAACTTCGCGGATTTCTTCGGGTACCTGCCGGGCTTGCCCCCGAGTTCGTGCCTGTGCGCGAGCCCTGAAATGTATTTCCTGTAAAGGATGGGCATTTTTCCTTCGGAGGCGGCCCTGAGGAGCTCCACTGCCTTCGCGGCCGGCTTGCCCCTTATGTTGGAGCAAACCTCGGCGAGGTCCTTGTAGCTGGCCTCCACGTCCTCCAGCCTTGCCTTGCCCACAGGGGCGTCGGTGAATTTGTAGGAATACATAAAATCACTTCACTGCGACGAACTTCGAACCGCGGGTGGCGCCTATTCCCGGGCCTGCGTGCAGCACTCTTCCGGTCGTGTGGGCGAAATCGCCCAGGCGCTTCCCGATTTTTTCGAGCGTGATTGGGACGTTCTTGAACTCCTTGCCGTTGTGCACCCCGAACGTGAGGCCCAGCCACTCGGGAAGTATCACTGCTTCGCGCGAGTGGGTCCTTATCACCTTCTTCGGGTTCTTCGCCTTTATCTCCTTCACCTTGGCGATGAGCTTCTTCAGCTGGACATTGGTGGAGAGGCGCTTCAGGGTCCTGCGCTCGCGCGAATTCGCGAGCTCCATGAATTTCTCCATGCTCATTCCCTTGAGCGCTTCCTCCTCGAGCCCTTTGTAAACTTCACGTTTCATTGCGATCCCTCATCAACGTTGCGCACCGACTTCTTCCTTCCGGTGCTTCTCGCGGCTATGTGCCCGACCTTCCTTCCGTGGGGGGCTCCGCGGGAAACCGTGGTCGGCTTTCCTTCGTGGTGCTGCTTCCCTCCGAACGGATGGTTGTAAACGCTCATCTTCACGCCCCTGTTCTTGGGCCAGAGGCGGTTGCGGACGTGGTGCTTGTGGTAAGCGGTTCCTGCCTTGAGCAGAGGCTGCTCCAGGCGCCCTCCGCCGGAAACGATGCCTATCTGGGCCCTGCAGTCCGCTGAAAGCGTGATGGTTTTCCTGCTCGGAAGCCTCACGTAAACCACGTTGTTCTTCCTGGAAACGATGGAAGCGTAGGAGCCCGGGGTGCGTATGAACTTGCCCCTGTCTCCTGGCATCCGTTCTATATTGAATATGTATGCGCCGTCCGGAATCCTGTAGAGCGGAAGAAGGTTTCCGGGGCTTATCTTCGCCTGCGCCCCGACCTCGACGTAATCGCCTGCGATTGCTCCTTCGGGAGCCAGAAGATAGCCGGACTCGCCGTTGTCGTAAAGGACCTTCATCACGAGCGCGTCGCGCCCCGGGTCGTCTATGAAATCCATTATCTGGGCCCTGAGCACCCCTGCCTTTTCAGCGTCGTCGTAGGGCCTGTACTGCAGGTCCACCTTGTAGCGCGTGGTTGGCGCCTTGTAAGCCGGGGAGCCGTCCCCCCTCCTCTGCTGTTTAAGCCTTTTTCCCATTAGAACAACCTCATATAAGCTTCAGCTTCGCCGCGATGTCGTCGGTCTTCGCGCCCTTCACCAGGCGCACGATTGCGCGCTTCTGGCCCTTGGCGGTGTTGTACATGCGCACCTTCTGCACCTTGGTGCCGAAAATCTTCTCGACTTCGGCTTTGATGTCGCTCTTCTTCGACTCTTCACTCACCACGAAGGTGACCGTGTTCCCGAATTCCATCTTCGCGACGGATTTTTCGGTCCTTACCGGAGATATTATGAACATTCAAGCACCTCAGAATTTCTTGAGCTCTTCGACTGCGCTGGCCGAGAACACGGTCAGGCGCCCTGGATGGGTGCCTGGAGCGAGATGGCGCACCTTCAGCTCCGAGACTTTCACCGCGTCAACTCCGGCGAGGTTCCTCGCGGCCTTGAGCACGCTTCCGCCCTTCACCACGAGCAGGACGGATTTCGGGACATACTTGGATTTGCTCCTCGTGTGCCTTATTCCACTCAGCGCTTTCGTGTTGTTCTTGGCTTTCAAAACATCGGTCGCAAGGCCGAGTTTTTCGAAAATATTCATGACCTGCTTTGTCTTGCTCACCGATTCGAGCGAATTGTCAAGAATCAAGGGAAGCTTGGAATTGAAAATGTGGCCGCGGGATTTCGCGAGCTCCGGGTTCGCAGTAGCGGCTATTGCGGAGCGCAGGGCTTTGCTGTATTCCTTCGGGTTCATCTCTTCTATGAGTATTTTCTGCGGCTTCGGGGGATGGGCGCGCCTTCCCTTGACTGCGCTCGGAATCCTTTTCACCTTCCCGTGCTGGCCTTTCGAGCCGACTTCGCGGGGAAGCTTGGCTCCGCCCCTGTTTTTCAGCGAGCCGAAATCTTCTTTCCTTCCCTTGTAAACAGCGGAAGTCTGGAGGCCTGCGAGCCTGAACGAGCCCTTGGGCTGGTAAGTCCTGCTCTCGTCGCTGAGCACCGCGCGCTTTATCAAATCCGGGCGCACGGCCTCGGAGAAGCACGCCGGAAGCTCGACTGAGCCGGAAGCCTTTCCTTCAAGTGAATAAATTTCAGCTTTCATAGGAATCACTGCTTGGGTTCGTTGGACAGGTAGGTGAGCTTGAGCTCCTGGTAGGGGCCGTTGTCGCGCGCGGATACGCGCATCTTCACCAGCCTTTTCGTCGGGCCCGGGACGCTTCCCTTCACTATGACGAAATCGTTCTTCACAAATCCGTAGTGCGGGAATCCGCCGCTCGGGTTTATTTCATCAACGTTTTCAGAAATCTTGAGTATGTGCTTGTTCAGCTCGGTGCGCTTGTGGTAGCCGGTTTGGCCTGCCTGCGGGGCAGTGTAAAGAACGTACGCAGGATGCCACTGGCCTAAAGTTCCGACGTGCCTTCTTTTTCCGGTAGCTTTGGGCCTCTGGATGCTGGTCCCGAACCTTTTTACAGTGCCCTGCCAGCCTTTCCCTTTTGTAATTGCAACAACGTCGATTATTTCTCCGGGCTTAAAAACGTCCTTTGCCCTGAGCTCCTTTCCTAAAAGAGTCTTAGCGAACGCGAGCTTGTCCTTCGCGGTCTTTCCGCCTAAAGCGAGCTCGAAGCGCTCAGGGTGCTTTTTGCCTATCAGGGTTCTGCTGGGCTGCGTGAACACCAAAAGCCGCACGTCGTCAAGTTCATCTTCCTTGAGTTCGGTCTTTTTCGTTTTCTTCATTCCAAGGAGCTTGAGCTTCGCCTCATCTGCCGAAAGCGTCTCTCCCAGGATTTTGCGCGCCTTGTAGCCGCGCACTCCGTAAACGTAAACCGGCGGGGCTTCGAGCACCGTGCCTGCGCCGACCAATTCCTGCCCTTTCGTGGTGGTGCCTGCCTGGTCCATATACGCAACCGTGGTCATTCCGACTTTGTAGCCCGCGAATCCGAGGACCCGGCTCTCCTCCCTGGAGGGCCAGAACATCTCGGCTACCTGGGTTTCCGCCCTTTTCCTGGGCCTGAAGCCACGCGAACCTTTTCTAGGCCTGTGTAGGTCCATATCATCACTTTTTGGAATATCAGCTCTGATGAATCCTGATATTTTGCCTCCATCCTACTGCATTGCCCAGAGGAAGGAAAACCAGCTTGAACCAGTCCTTCCTTTTATCCATCCTCGGCTGGAACCAGCCAAAGACGGATGTTGGGATGCCATTAGAATAATGAGTAGAAAGAATTTGATGGAATACATTTAAAAAGGTTATCTGAACGACTGGTACCGCTTTTCGTAATCTTTGTGGGTTGAAAAACAACGGAGCATATGCATTGTTCCGCTTTCGACATCGTAGATTATCCGCCCCTGGTTTACCTGTTCGACATTGAACGGCAGGCCGAATTTTATGATGTTGTTCGAGTTTGGCGCCCTTTTTGCAATTATCTTGGGACTCAAAATAATTGCTTCGCTTCGGCCTTGAATTGCGACGCTTCTAGACGCTCCTTCATGAAATCATAGAGCAGCGTTTGGCCTTCCTTCAGCTTAGATTTATCTGTAGAAAGCTTCAGCTTGCTCGATAAAGCATCCAGAATGATTTCGAAATAAACTGAAATATCCCTATTGGGCGAATTGTCATGAAGAAACTGTCCCCAGGAATCATGGGTGCCGTATTCTCTGAGTGCAAGCTGGACGTCGGCAAGCTTCTTTCCTTCTTTCAAGGCCTTTGCCACAAATGCAGTAAGCAGGTTGGCTTCGAGAAGACTTTTACCCAAGGGGGAATTTTGAAAAAAGCATGAGCGCAGTCTGCTGGGCACGGACATGAATTCTGCGAGGGAATGCATTGGGTCTTTTCTCCTTGTCTTTTCAGATACTATTAGCTCTCCTTTAGGAATCTGAGCCGGGCCTTTTTTCTCTGAATCGTGCTTTTGCATGTAAATACACCCAG
>JBAZLI010000065.1 GCA_041650355.1 Candidatus Micrarchaeia archaeon
GCTTCCCGCTCTCCAGGTTGTGCTGCAGGTTCGGATGGTATGCCACCGCATGGCGCTTGATTGTGCCGAAGACCTCCGCGCCGAGCGAAATCAGGATGTCGGCCATCGTGCTCCCGACCATGCCTGATGCGCCCGTGATGAGGACGCGCTTGCCGTGCCAGTATTTCTCATCCGGAACGGCGCTTTTCGCGCCTTTCAGCGCCTTCTCGTACGCCTCGAGCGACGAGATGTCGATGATGTGCCCTGCTTTCTTGAGGGATTCGAACTTCTTGGCGTCGTAAACGCTGTCAAAAGGAACTAGATCCATAATGCCTCGACCTCGGAATGGAAATCAACTGACTCTCATAGATACAGACAGGAATTTAATTAGTGGCGCCGGATGCGCGGGACGGGCAGGTGTGCCCGATGGTTCAAAAAATAGAACGGAGATTGGTTAATGGGAGAAATGCCAGGCATCAGGCAAACAGAAGGCGAGATGAGAACGATGTTCATACTTGATTGGATAAGGATTGCATGGAGGATAATCAGGAGGAACGTCATGGAGGCCGCTACCCTGCGGAGCGGCGGGAATGTCACGGTGGGCAGGCACACGTACGGCCTTTTCGAATCGACCATCATCTCGAGGGAGCAGAAGATTGAAATCGGGAAATACTGCAGTTTCGCATCCGGCGTGAAAATCCTCTCGTGGGGGGAGCATCGCGTGGGCCTGGCCTCGAATTTCCCGATAAAAACCCGCATCACCCACAGGCATCTGGGGAAGAACCTTGACGCCTTCTCGAAGGGCCCGGTAACCATAGGAAATGACGTCTGGATCGGAACGAACGCAATCATCCTAAGCGACGTGAGAATCGGCGACGGGGCGGTCGTCGGAGCCGGTGCCGTGGTCACCAAGGATGTCCCGCCGTACGCGATAGTCGGAGGCGTCCCGGCCAACGTGATAAGGTTCAGGTTTTCCAGGGAGATAATTGACAGGATGGAGCGCATCCGGTGGTGGGACTGGCCGGATGGGGAGGTCGAGAAGAACCTGGACTTGTTCTACGGGCCAATCGAGAGATTCGTCGAAAAAGCCGAGGAAATTTCAAAACAGAATAGGAATGGGGCATAATCAGGAGCCGGCCATTTTCGCGAAGGAAGGGACTTTCGAAGAACCGGACCCCAGCAGTCCTGAGACTATTCCGATTCCGACCAGCGCAAAACGATACGGGAATGACACGAGCTCGCCGAGGGATAGGCGGAATGAGATGTTGCTTTGCGACAGGCTTTTTCTCGAATCGTTCCTGCGCACTATGAGCCGGACGAAAATCCTCGCCGCCATCTTGAACGCCTCGGACAGCGGGGCGTATCGCCCGTAGAATATCATCGCGTTCCGGGCAAGGACGTATTCCTTCCGGGAATTCGTAGTCATCGACGCCCCTTCATGATGCGTGAGCGCCACGTTTCCTGCGTACTTGATTTTGAATCCGGCCTTCCTGGCCCGGAAGCAGAAATCCGTGTCCTCGTAATAATAAGGGGAGAAAACCTCGTCGACGCCGCCGATTTTCATGAGCAGGGGGCGGGTCAGCAGGAAACATGCGCCGGTGACGGCATCCATGTCCTCTACCGAGGAGAACTTCGAGCCGTCCTGCCCCTTGCCCCTCAGCCTGTCCGGCCAGAATTCCATCCCCGCGTGCTGGATGGTCCGGTCCGGATAGAGGAGCTTGCATCCGACGATGCCGATTCCCCTGTCCTTCTCCGCGATATCCACCAGGGAGGACAGCCAAGAGGGCTCGTTCACCTGCACGTCGTTGGTGTAGAACACGATGTAATCCGCATCGGACGATTCCAGCGCTTTCGACAGGGCCATGTTCATCCCTTTCGTGACGCCGAGGTTTTTTTCGGTGGAAAATGCCTCGACATCCGGAAACCGGCCGGATACTATTTCCCTGGAATCGTCGGTCGAGCCATTGTCGAAAACAGATATGCGGAGATTCGGGTAGGAGGTCTTCCGGAGCGATTCCAGGCATTTCGCGATGATGCCCCCGCCGTTGTAATTCAGGACGACAATCGAAACGCGTGGGGGTGGCATATCGCTACGAACCTTCATTTGACCACGGCATTGTCCAGGATGCGCGGGGATGGAACTGGAATGATAAACTTCCCGCCGGCCTTGGCATAGTCCTCCTGCTGTTTCACTATTTCGCTCGCGAAGTTCCATGCCAGTATGAGCGCATAATCCGGCTTGCGGCGCAAGAGCTCCTCCGGGGCGAGGATGGGGATGTGCGTTCCGGGCGTGAAGAGCCCCTGCTTGTACGGGCTCCTGTCCACCGTGAAATCGATGAGCTTCGTGCCTATTCCGCAGTAGCAGAGGAGCGTGTTCCCCTTTGCCGGTGCGCCGTATGCGGCTATGCTCTTCCCCTCCTTCCTGAGCTTTGTGAGCAGGGATACGAGCCCGGTTTTCAGCTTTTTCACGTTCTCCGCGAAATGCTGGTATGTCTTCAGCTCCATTATTCCCCTCTGCTTTTCCAGCGCGAGCAGTTCCGTTACCGCGGAGGTGGTCTTGCGCGGGCCCCCCTTTCTTTGGATGAAAAGCCTCACCGAGCCGCCGTGTATGCTCGTCCTTCGGACGTCGAAAATCTCCATCTTGTGCATGGCGAAGAATTGCACGAGCGGCGTGATTGAGAAGTAGGACAGGTGCTCATGGTAAATCGTATCGAATTCGGTGTTCTCCAGCAGGTTCACCAGGTAGGGGAATTCCAGGGCGAGGAAGCCGTCCTCCGAAAGGAGGGCCTCGATGCCGTCCATCACATCGTGTATGTCGTCGATGTGGGCGAAGACGTTGTTCCCAATGATTGCCGTCGCCTTTCCGTGCTCCTTTTCCATCGCCTTCGCGGTTTTCGAGTTGAAGAATTCAGCGATGGTCGGTATGCCTTCGGCGTTCGCCTTCTTCGCGATGTTCTCCGCCGGGTCTATTCCGAGGAACCTGATGCCGTGCCTCTTGAAATTCCTGATGAGGATTCCGTCGTTGCTGGCGATTTCCACCACGAACGCCTTCAACTTGTCCGCGTGCATCCCGGCGATTTTATCCGCATAATCCGAGAAATGCTTTATCAGCATGGGCGAGTTGGACGAGTAGTAAAGGTAATGCCGGAAAAGCTTCTCCGGCGGGACTATCGTGCCGAGCTGGACTAGGCCGCAGTCCGGGCAGAACCAGACGTCGAGCTTCTCGGTGAATTCGGGCTTTCCCAAATCATCGGCCTTCAGGTAGCTGTTGGCGAGGGCCACGCTGCCGAGATTGAGGAACTCCGTTGCGTTGGTCTTCTTGCATATGCGGCATTTTTGCATGTCATCATCCCGCTTTGAATCTAAGATTAGGCACTGCATGAATTATCCGAAAAAGTATTAATAACGCGCAGAGGCGGCATTTATCATTAAAAGGCGGTCTGAAGAATAGGAAGCAGGGAGGTGCGGCTCTTGAAGGTTCTCGAAAAATTCTTCGACGGCAAGGTGTTCACTTTCGAATATTTCAAAGCAGGGGACAACCGGGGGGACTTCGGCAAGGTCTGGGTGAGGGAGGACTTCCCCGGGTTCTCGATGGCTGAAACGTTCTTCTCGCGGTCGAAAAAGGACGTGATACGGGGCTTCCACTACATCATGAAGCCGGCGACGCAGATGCGCATCGTCGTATGCCTGGAAGGGCGGGTGCGGGACGTCGTGGTGGACATAAGGAAGGACTCCCCGACCTACGGGAAGTTCGTTTCTATAAATTTGGATTCCAAATCCAATGCAGGCGTGTTCATCGGGAAGGGGTTCGCGCACGGGTTCCATTCGCTCGAGGAATCAATCCTGTTCTACATGATTGACGGCAAATACGAAAAGGCGTTCGACAAGGGGATTCGCTGGAACGATACGACGATAGGCGTCGACTGGAAAGTCAAGAATCCTATTGTCTCGGAGCGCGACTCCAATCATCCGTCATTGGAGCAGGCCGAGAACAATTTCAGGTACGGTGAGGAATGATGCGCATACTCGTCGTCGGAAGCGCGGGACTGCTCGGCTCCTACTTATACAGGTACGGGAAATCGAAAAACCACGAAATGGTCGGTTTGAGCAGGAGCGCCTCCCCATGCACGGATATCCAGGGGGACGCAACGGATTTCGAGTGGCTTTCGCGGCAGGTGAAGGGCGCTAAGTGCGAAATCGTCGTCAACACCCTCAAGTTCAAGGGCTCCACGGACGACTGTGAAACGAGGAAGGAGGAGTGCTGGAAGGCCAACTATCTTGTGCCGGAAAAACTGGCAGCCCTTCAGAAGGAACTCGGTTTCGGCCTGGTGCAGATATCCACGGATTGGGCATTCGACGGAAGCGAGAACCGGGATTATAAGGAGACGGATGTGCCGTATCCGCGGAACTTCTATGCGTTTTCCAAATACGCCGCCGAGCTGGCGGTCGCCGGATGCTCGAAATGCATGGTATTGAGGACGAACGGGCTATTCGGCTTTGAATTGCCGGCGAGGAATTTCATGGCCCGGTTCCTTGAGAGCGCAAAGGCCGGAAAAAGGTTCGATGCGGCCACAGACCAGATAGCACAGCCCATATCGGCGCTCGCGCTTTCGAAGATAATAATCGAGCTCGCGGAAAAGGGCGAATGGCCGGGAATGCTCCATGCCACCGGCCCGGATTTGATTTCCAGGTACGAGCTGGCGCTGCTCTTCGCCGCGCATTTCAAGCTGCAAAAGGGCCTGGTAGGGCAGTCCACTTCCGCCGCGCGGAGCATATTCATCCCGAAGAAGATTGGCATGGACATCTCCAAGGCGGAAAGGATGCTGGGCAGGAAGATAGAGCATATCGGGCGGATGCTTGATGATTTGGACGCTTTCGAGAAGGTCCGGTCATAGGCTGGGGAGATTTGATGGCTGCTGATATCAAAACCGGTCGCGGGGCATTGTCCGATTACGCATCCGTGCTTCTTGAGCGCAGGAAAAACGGCCAGGTGCTAATCGTGATGCCGTTCTACAACAATTATGCGGCCATCGCGAAGCACCTCGGGCTGCTTTCGGCCCAGACAACGAGCGATTTCGACATCGTCATCGTCGCAAGCGTGGTGTCCGATGAGAAAAAACTCCAAGAAATCATCGATGGAGGAAACTATAAGTTCGGCATCGCGCTGGTGAAGCGGAATGAGG
>JBAZLI010000066.1 GCA_041650355.1 Candidatus Micrarchaeia archaeon
ACGGCGAGCCGCGCTTTCGCGGCCGCGAGCGCTCCTTCTTCGTGTTTCATGCCCGACGTTTCGCGCGCGAGCTGGGCTATCGCGCCGCGGGACTCTGAAACAAGGATGGAAAGCTTTTCGTGGCGCGCCTTCTTTTCCCTGAGCGCGAGAAAAATCCCTTCAGCGGCCTTCACGGCTTTCCGGTTCTGCTCGAGCGAGGACGAGAAGGAATTCATGGAATTCTCGAGCGCGAGCATCTTCTCCTTGGCTTCCAGCTCCCTCCTTTTCGCGTCCTCGAGCTTCTTCCTGTCGAACTGCTCCGCGAGCTTCGCCGCGAGGCTTTTCCTGGAGTTCACTATTTTCACCGCGTTGGCGCGCGCAGTCTCGAACTTGTCCAGGCCCAAAAGTTCGTCTATCTCCTGCTTGCGCTTTCCGGCTTCCAGAGTGAGGAACCGGTCTATCCCATTCTGCTCCGAGTAGATTGCGCGGCTGAACAGCTCGTAGTCCGCCTTGAGCACGTGCTCCACGTACTTGTTGACTGCGCTCTGGCCCTGCTCCGCGAGCTTTCCGTCCTTCCTTATCCAGGCCTCGCTGGACGCCCTTTTTCCAGCTCCCTTCCTGAGCTCGCGGGTTATCTCGTATGCCGAGCCGTCCCAGTCCATGCCCATCTTCACCGCGGCCCGGGTTTCGCCGTGCGTTATTATGTCCTCGGTGGAAAGCGTTTTGTGCTCTAAAGATGGGAATTTCCCGAACAGGGCGAAGCACATTGCGTCCAGGACGCTGCTCTTGCCGCTGCCCATTATGCCGATGAGGAGGTTTGTTCCTTTCCTGAACTGGAGCGACGTGGACTTGTGGGAGCGCCAGTTTTCCATGGAAAGAGAAGTTATCATCGCCGCTATTTCGCAGCAAAAAATTAAATGCGCTCTTTTTGGGTTTTTTTCGCGATTAACCCGGCGCCCTCAAATCCTCGGGGCCTCGTTCAGGTTCCGCTCGGCCCTTTTTGAAGGGAACCACAGCTCGCGAGCCTCGCCCGCTGCGAAAACCGAGCCGGTCACGAGCACCAGGTCGCGCTTTTCCGCGATTTCGAGCGCGCGCGCAACTGCGCCCTGCACGCGCTGCACCTCAAGGACGAAAGCGCAATCGCGCGAGGCTTCCCTTGCAAGCACCTTCGTTTCCACTGCGCGTGATAGTACGGAGTGCTTCGTAACTATGGTTACATCAGCAGCGCGCGCTATGCTCCGCGCCATTTTTCTGAAATTCTTGTCCGAAGAGATGCTCACGACCGCAATCAATCTTTTGTATTTGAAAATTTTCTCGATTTCTCGGAGCGTTGTTTTCACCGCGTCCGGGTCTTTCGCGCAGTCCAGCACCACGTAGGGGTTCTTTTGCACCAGCTCGAGCCGGCCCGGCCATTTCACTTTCGCAAGCCCGTCGCGCATGGCCTTCTCCGGAACGCGCGAACTAGATATTGATTCCACGCAGGCGAGCGCGCACGCCGCGTTTTTCAGCTGATGGGTTCCCAGAAGAGGGAGCTGGAATGTGCGCTGTCGGGCGTTCAGGCTTGAGTACCTGAAACGCTGGCTTCCCGAAACGCGCGCCGCCGGCCCGGTTATTCTGAAATCCCTGCCCAGCACGAGCGCCTTGGCGCGCTTCCTTTTTGCCTCGCGCAAAATCACGCGGAGCGCCGGACCCTTTGCCGATGTCACAACCATTCCGCGTTCTTTTATTATTCCTGCCTTCTCGAACGCTATTTTTTCTATCGTTTTCCCAAGGATTTCCGTATGCTCGAGGGAAACGTTCGTGATTACGGAAACAAGCGCGTCCGCAGTGTTGGTGGCATCTAATCTCCCGCCGAGCCCGACTTCTATGACCGCGAAATCAACTTTCTTTTCTGCGAAATAGGAATACGCTATTGCGACCGTGATTTCAAAGAACGTGGGCTTTTCGCCTTCTAGTTTTTCCGCCTCGCACCGCACGTTAGAAGCTATGCGCGCGAGTTCTCCTTCCGTTATCTCGCGGCCGTTTATGGAGATGCGCTCGGTGAAGCGCGAAAGATGGGGCTTGGTGAAGCGCCCGGTTTTGAATCCGGAGGCCTGGAGCATGGATGCAATCATCGCTGCGGTGGAGCCCTTGCCGCTCGTGCCTCCTACAAGAATCACTTTCATCTTTTCCTGCGGTTTCCTGAGGGCCATGAGCAGTTTTCTTTCGCGCGCAAGCCCGAGCTTCCCTCCCAGTATATTCAGGGAATTGAGGTAATTGATGGCCTCTTCATAGTCCATGGAGAACACCAGAAAATCGCGATAGATTCGCACGACAGGACGAATACTGGCTGTGCGATTTTTTGGGCATTGTAAATTGCCGGATACGCGCATGATGCAATTTACAATACAACAAAAGGAATATTAAACAAACCCATTAAAATAAATTCAGTACAGCAAACATTATCGGAACAGGACTTTTTGGGTGGAAAAATGGAACTCGCAAAAATCAGCTTCGACAAAAAAAGGCTCGCATTCCTCGGCGCTTTCATGCTGCTTTCCCTGGCGCTGTACCAGGTGAAATTTTCCGATATTTTAGGGGTGAAATCGCAGAGCTTCACGCTGTTCCAGCTCATAGGCCCGATAAGCGCCGGAGTCTTGGGCTCTGCGCTCGGCGTAGTTTCCGTATTCGCGGTGGAAATATTGAATTTCACCATCGGGGGCAAGCCGCTTGACTTGATAACCTTCGTGAGGTTCTTCCCGATGGTGTTCGCTGCGCTCTATTTCGGGAGCAGGGGCAAATTCACGGACAGGCTTGCGGCCATTCCCGCAGCGGCTTGCATGCTCCTTTTCTGGATGCATCCGATTGGAGGGCAGGCGTGGTATTACGCGCTCTATTGGCTCATTCCGATAGGGGCGGTCTTCTACAAGGAGAATATACTCGCAAGAAGCTTGGGCTCCACGTTCACTGCGCACGCGATAGGTTCGGTCGCGTTCCTTTATGCGTTCAGCCTTCCTGCGGAAGTGTGGATTGCGCTTATTCCCGTAGTTGCGGTTGAGAGGCTCACCTTCGCATCAGGAATAACGCTCTTCCATTACGCGGCGAACACTGCGATGGATTTCGCTGAGATAAAAGCAGGATGGAAATTCCTCAATATTGAGAAAAAGTATTCGCTCCTGAATGCCCTGGGCAGGGAGTGAATTTTGCCTTGCAGTTTTTTGCCCTTTCGGCCCCTTAAATTATTTCCTGCTCTTTTTGTGGTCCTCCAAAAATTGCGCAATCCCCTTGTCCGTGAGCGGGTGCTTGAACAGCTTTTCGAAAACGTCTGAAGGGATGGTCGCGATGTGCGCCCCCGCCTTTGCTGCCTCAACAACGTGAATAGGATGCCTCACTGATGCGACTATTATTTCGGTCTTGTATCCGTAATTCTTGTATATCTGCACTATGTCCTGTATGAGGGCCATCCCGTCCTCTGAAATGTCATCCAAGCGGCCGACGAACGGGGAAACGTAGCTTGCGCCTGCCTTCGCGGCCAGGAGCGCCTGGGAAGCTGAAAAGACCAGGGTGACGTTTGTGCGTATGCCTTTCTTTTCCAGCGTGCGCACTGCTTTTAGCCCTTCAGCGGTCATGGGAACTTTAACGACCACGTTGGGCGCCCATTTCGCGAATTCCTCTCCTTCCTTCACCAGCTCCTCGGCGCTCTGCCCTATTCCCTCGACGCTTAGCGGGCCTTTCATGATTTTAGCGATTTCCTGAATCGCAGTTTTGTGCTCCTTCCCTTCCTTCATTATTATCGTCGGGTTGGTTGTCGCTCCGTCGCACATTCCCAGCTCCACTGCATTTTTTATCTTTTCCGCGTTCGCGGTGTCAAGGAAGAATTTCATGATTTCACCTTACGGATTATGGATAAACGGATAAACTATCGGGCCATTGGTTTATGATTGTTTTGGCCTGGTGGCCTCGTCGAGCTTCTGCATGCTGTCGTCCTTCTCGAGTTTGCGCGCCACGATTTCGTTCAGCCTGCGCACGTTTTCCGATGATTTCAGCAGCCGCTTCGCCATCCTGCGCGACGCCCTGAGCTCGAACATCATGTAGTTGAACGAAGAAGCGGACACGACGCCATCTGCAGCTTCGCCGAGCGTTTTTTCGTCCTTGGCAACGGCGACTGCGCCCATTGCAGCGCTCACTTTTTTGAGGCGCTCCTTCACGGAAAGCGAAATAGGCTTCAGCATGGCCTCCATCCCGAACGGAGAGAGCGTGCTGGAGAGGAAATCTATCGCCTCCTTGCTCGCTTCGAGCATGGATTTCAGCATCGCGCCGTGAACTGAGAGTGTGAGCTTGGCTTTCTGGAGTTCGGTTGATGCGCCGAATTCCGCGTGGACTATCTGCGCAAGGTCTTTCATCATCTGCTTCTCGGAAGCAGGGGTTTTCAGCTTTGCCTGCGCTACCAGGTAATTTATGGAAAGTTCTATTATCCTGTCCAGCTTCCTGTCGAACTCCTGCTTGCTTGTGCTTTTTGACCTGGTTTCGAAAACACGGCCGAGCATTTCCTTCAACTGCTCCTTCTGAGGACCAGTAAGATAAATGGACGGGTCTGTAACCGGATTTTCCAAAGGGATTTCCCTGGTGCGTTGCGCCATAAGCATCACCGGCCGCAGAACAGGCGGGCGTATATGCATGTATTTATATGTTATAATATGTGTAAATATATATTTAATTCTTCGCAACCGCCCCGCGCTTCGCGTTTTTCACGAACTCGCAAATTCCCTGCGCGTCCAATTTGTATTTTTTCATAAGCTCCGGCGCCTCGCCGGATTCCGTAAATGTGTTGTGGATTCCGTGCCTGAAAAGCATGCATCCTTCCTCGGCAAACACTTCGGCTATCGCGGAGCCGAGTCCGCCGCTCGCCTGGTGCTCCTCTACGGATACTGAAAGGCCGCACTTCTTCGCATAAGCCAAAACGGTTTCCCTGTCCATGGGTTTTATGGTGTGCACGTTCACGACCGCGGCTTTCACTCCTTCCTTCTCGAGCATCTCCGCGG